>DASYGQ010000039.1:0-8833 GCA_035999585.1 Bacteroidia bacterium
CCTTCCATTCCAGTCTTACGGAACTCTTCAGGGAAGAGCCGGTAGGAATTACATCGTACGGCATTGTCGGAGGTATGAAGTCGCCTGAAGGAACGGTGTATTCCGGTGACATTTCAGAAACCTGGCCGAAATAATCAAAGGCTACAAAGCGATACATGTAATTCGCATTGTATTGAATGGATGTGTCCTGGAAAAAAACCGACTTCTCGGAATACTTATCAGCCTGTTCCTTCTGGATGGCACGTGGAACCTTTGTAATTTTTTTGTAGGCTGTTTCCTCGGTTGTCTTTTTATATATGTCAACGGAATAATATCTGTAGAGATCCGGTTTCCATGAAATATCCACTCTTTTTTTAGAACGTGTCAGCTTCAGTTCTTCAGGAGGAGCTACTGCTGCATAAGAACCTGCTGTAATTGATTTGCTGATCCCAAGATCGTTAGTCGTACCTGAAATGGAAATTTTGTATTTATACTCTTTCCCTGTTTCAACCTTATCATCCAGCCAGGTTATTCCAATGTAACGGGCCAGCTCATCGGAGTAAAATGCTTTTATCAGAACAAAGACCCGTAAAGGATTGCTGCTGAATTCCGAAAACTTAGACTGGATAAGCGAGTTGTGCAGTGCTTTTGCTTCTTTATCCAGTTTATTCGCTGCGGGAAGGGTCTTGACAGGAAGGATGGGCTCCGTATTGAGCTTTGTCCATTCCGAAGCACCTTTCTCCTGCCGGTAAACATCTACTCCCGCCGGATTGTACACCGTGTTGAAAATCCATTTCACACGGATCATTTTTTGCCCGTTGTAATCATTCGTGCAAAACAGTTCCGCCTTCGATGCATTGTTTTGTGCGCCTATTACGAATGGAATAAAAAGTAAAATATTGAAAATCGCTTTCATCAAATTTATATTGTGGTATCAAACCCCATTGAGAAACTTGCACTTATGATATCAAGAACAGTAATGCTGCCGTCCAGACTTCCGGTAACTCGTGTCTTGTCCTCAAAATAGATATTCAGCGTGCCTTTCAGGCTTGCTTCAGCAATTGTGATACTTCCGCTGCCTGTAGGATACCAGTAATCGGCACTGATGCCCGCATATAAACTAACCCATACTCCGGCGCTGTTAATCTTAAACGGATCGAGAACCAGGCTGGCTTTAATACCTAACTCAGCACCGGCATAAGCATTGAGTCTTGCCCCGAGGATATCGCTTCCGATCTTCACCGAAGCGGAGGCCTTCCAGCCTACGAAAACTCCAAGGTTGACATTCGTGTTGTGAATTCCGAGCCAGCCGCCTCCTCCAAAACCACTGCAGGTCGGGAAAATCTCAATGCGTTGCTGTTCAGTTCCGATGTCCAGGTTGAATTGCCCGGGAGAGATATCCAAAGCCATTGCTCCTTTGATACAGACAGGATTGCTGCCGGCAACAGCAGCATTCATTAAGAAGCGTTTGTTGTGGCTGTCAAAAAAGATGTTTACCGTTCCTTTGATACTTCCACCGGCTTCATCTGAAATGCTATTGGTCAGGTGGG
Source organism: Bacteroidia bacterium (assembly GCA_035999585.1). Taxonomy (GTDB): domain Bacteria; phylum Bacteroidota; class Bacteroidia; order Palsa-965; family Palsa-965; genus Palsa-965. Next base: position 1,530 of record DASYGQ010000039.1, read on the forward strand.
CAGGACCATCCTGGGCAGGAATGGTAGGAGTGCCGGTGAGGCCTTGTGGTTGCGGTGGGGCATCGGATCCGTTGATCAGTTCAAGTTTTCCGTTAGCAACGGCAAAACCATAGGCAGAGCTGGCTCCGGATGAGAGCTTCGCCTTAATATCTTTAGCGCTGTTGACGGTGGCGCTGATTGTGCCAAACTGATTATTGGTTATGCCAACGGTTACATCCGAATTGGCTTCGCCTTCTACAAAGAATGTGTTTTCGCTGTCAGAGAAATCAATGCCGGGTTTGGAGCCTCCGGCACCGCGAATGCCAAATGTATAACCGGCCTGTGCATAGGTCAGGTAGTGATCCCCTTTGAGGAGGTTGATGGTGCGGGTGCCATCTGTAAAGTCAACCGACAGATCCTTGCTCAGTGATGCGGAATAGGCTCCGTCAATCATCACAAGTTTGTCGTCCTGAGAAAGAGCGATGCTGCGTGTGCCGTCAGTTAATTCCACATAATTGGTTCCGCCACCAAGAATGAACTGATAGGTGCCATCGAGGTATTTGACACCGTCATTCATCAACTCAATGTGACGCTGTGCATCAATATCCACCCGAATAAATTCGGTTTGATTAATCGCATAATGTTTGCCTCCATAATCCACTGCAAAGCCCGACTGGCTTAAGGCGAATTTATCGGAACCGTTGTCGAGCTCGATGGCAGGTTTTCCTGCATCGTCAATCAGTTTCATGCTCTTGCTGCCGTCACTCATCGAGAGGCCGGTATTGGAGAGTGCAAAACTTCTTGTTCCGTCAGTGAAACTCAGCGATTTGGAAGCACTGAAAGCTGCTTCGTAATTGTTGTATTTGACGTCGAGTGAATTCTTGGTCAGATACACATGCTTGGTAGTCCCCAGATCCAGTCCGAAACCGGCAGGTTTTATATACAAGCTGTTCTCACCCCTCGCAAATGAAATACCTGTTTCGGAAATGCCTGCGCTGTTTGTACCGTCAGAGTATGTGAATGCCGTTGAAGAGGCGCTGAATGCATATCCGTCAAATGTGGCCGACAGTGAGCTTGGTGAAACCTGTAGACTGCGGTTCGCGCCCTGGCTTAAAGTGATGTTCTGTGCGGAATAGCCGATGGTGTAATTGTCGTATGAAGCAGAGATAGCTGCTCCGGAGGTATACGATGCAGCAAACTTATCATAGGCCAGATCAATGGAAGAGCGGGTGAGCATTAAGCTTTTGCCCGTACCCATCTTGAGTCCGAAATTCGTACTGCTCACGAACAATTCATTGTCGTTTCGTTTCAGACTCAGACCGGCTGAAGAAAGAGAACAGCTATTCTGTCCGTCGGCATAACTGATGGCTGTCGGAGAAACCGATACCGTTTTGCCATCGTAAGCAATACTCAGATTATCGCCTGAAACTTTCAATGATTTATCTGTTCCTTTCTGAAGGGTAACGATTCCCGGTTCATAAGAGGCTTCATAGTCATTGACAGTCAACGAATATTTGTCGTTGGCTCTTGTAAGCGCAATGGTATTTCCATCCATGGTCATACCTAAAGAGCCGTTTGTAAAGTCGGAGGTGGTAATATTGAATTGATTGCCTGCATTCGCAAACACGAGCGAGTAAACTCCGGATTTTAAATTAATCGTTGCGCTGACAGACCCCAGCTGCTGTGTGAACGTTGCATCTGCGCCTGCAACGAAAGAGCTGACAGATGATCCATTCACAAGAACGCCGGAGCTGGTTATCTCCAATGTTTGATTGTTGACTGCAAGCGAGAGTTTGGTGTTGCTGATACCAACCGCCACACCGTCTCCGGTATAAGAAATGCGCTTTACGCTTCCTTTCAGTCCACCTTCAATTTTCCTGCTGTTGATGCTTAGTCCTACTTCATAATCACTGGAATGTTTGTTCGCATAAACATCGTACCCGCTATAAGCTACATCGAGTAATTTGTTCGTTGGGCTTGTTGATGCAGTAAACTGCACACCGGATGACTGAATGTTTGTGGAATATGTTTTGTTCGGAATATCACCTGTAAACGCAATGTGATTGGTGCCGGATACCACATCAATGCTGCCCGATTGTGCGGAAGGATTTCCAATCAGTTTAAAGGAATTATTGGGTTGCGAGTAACTGACATATCCTTTTCCTCCGGAAGAAAGTCCGCTGCTGAAAGCATAGCCATCGTAATTCAGGCTTACCGAAGAGGAATCGGAACTGATGGAAGATTTTGCACTGTTGCCGTTCAGGTCAAGGGAGATATTGCCAGTACCGGCTCCAGGGTCGGCGCTCAAAGCAAAGCTGTTTGTTCCGTCAGCATAAGACACGCTGCCGGCCAAACCTCCGCCAGCGGCAGCTGATGTGTTTTTTGCAATCGTTACGATGTGGTTCTGTGCTTCCAGAGAAAGCTGAACTTTGTCGGAACGGGATATACCTGTGAATTTCACTCCTCCGGCTTCTACCAGGATGGAATGGTTTTTATTGGGCAGGTCTGTAGATAAAGCAATGTGGTTTCCTGCATAAAGCAGATCGCAGGAACCGCTTTTTGCTGTTGGATTACCTCTGATGCCGAAACTGTTTGTTCCATCTGAGAAATTCAAACCTCCGGCACCGGATGGCTTATAGCCGGCTCCGAATGAGAGGCTGTTCAGTTTAAATGCAACAAAGGATGAGTCGGGTGCAACAGATGCGCTGACACTGTCGGTTCCTATTTTGAGGCCCAGGCTTCCTGTTCCTGCAGTTCTGTCGGCAGCGAGCGAGAAAGAATTATTTCCATCCTTATAACTGACATTGCCTGCGGTGCCGCTTGTGTTGCCACCGATCTGGAAGGTCTGTGATCCGTTCTTAAAGCCCAGTGTTCCAACACTGCTGCCATCCAGTGATGCGTTGAATGCTTTGTTACCACCATCATAGGAGAAGCCGAGTGAGCCGGTTTTGGAAGGAAGATCTGCTGACAGTGCAATGGATATGTCGCTTGTTGCAACTTTAAATGTTCCGCCCACTCCTTTTTTACCGGAAATATTCACATTCACTCCGCTGGTGCTGAGCAGAAGGGAAGCCGATTTTTCCGAAGCGTTTCCGGCCAGGGTTAACTGCAGATCGCTCATCGTTATACCCAGACTTCCTGATTTGGTTGTCTTGTCACCCGATAACTTAAAGGAGTTGTTGTCAAACTGTAACCCGATCGAAGCCGAGCCCGATGAATTGTAACCGGCAGTAAAGATCCGGGTAGGTGATAGTTTTAAACTCAGGTCTCCGCTGGACGGCCCAACGCCTATACCAACTTCTTTTCCGTCATACGCAAAAGAGAAATGGCCTGTCTTATTGGAACGGTTAATGTCAGCAGCCAGTGAGGCACCGCCGATACTCAGGTTAAGATATCCGCCATTTGAACCGGACAAGCCTAAATTCACATGATCCGATCCTAAACCAATCCCCAATCCAAACTGACCGCTGGCTGCTGCATCAATACTGAAATTGGTTGTTCCTTTTGAAAAATTAAATCCGACTTTCGGACTGGATGTGACGTCTGCTGATACACCAATCGTATAATCGCTTTTTGTAAACTTCAGGGAGCCGGCTTTCAGGCTATTCGCTGATACAGTCAGTGAGCCTCCTCCAACGTCTACCGTCAATGAGAGAGGTCCCAGTGATTGTGCCACCTGATTGACAACTGCATCGCCGACCGCTGAAACAGTACCGCCTGTTCCGGGAGGACGCGAATTTTTATTCAGAACGGCCACATCACCCTTCATATTGATTGTAAAGTCGCCGCTCTCAAACACTTTTAACTCGGCTCCGATATCGGCAGCGAATAATTTTCCGCCGCTTGGATCAATGAGTTGCAGGAACAATGCGCCGCCAAAAGCCATCGTCGGGTCAACGGTAAATTGTCCCTGTGATTTTGACATGTGGTGAAAGATGCGTCCTTCAAATGCAGTAATGTTGAACAGGTTAGTGCCGGGTGTTACTTTCAAACCTTGTCCCTTGAGATCATTAAACCAGGCATCGAAATACCAGAACTTAACCCCGTCGCGGGTTCCCAGTATCATATTCGCTCCGGCTTCAATTTCGGTAGGCACTTTTATCTTTCCATTGATGCCTCCCGAAAAGGAATTGCCCCAGACCGGATCATTCGATTTCAGGCTGAGATAACCATGAATGTCAACCACGGAATTCGTGACATTCACGTACATATCCACGGAAGTGATTGTCTGACTCGCCGCCACATCCGGAGTGGAAGGAACAGGAATTGCTGGTGGAGGTTGCGGACTTGTAACAGAATAGGTTGGCAGCTCAACACTGCTTCCTACAGGGCTTACACTGGAAACGGAAAGAAGGGGAGGGCCTGTTTTTCCGCTTACATCTTCACCCAGATCCATTTCTGAGATATAGGAGAATACATAGCTGCCATTATACAAAGCGGCACCTGCATCGGTGATATAAGCGTTGAACCCTTTGTATGTTCCGCTTACACGGGTATCCAGTTTCTTGGAACCATTTCTTCCTCCTATGCCAATGACATTGTCGCCATAGATCCTGAAATCACTTAAATTCTTGAGCGTTGCGCTGAAGCCGACGAGCTCTGCGTTTATCTCTAAGTCGATGCGTTCGTTATTGGCAAAGACCGCCCTGTTTATGGTAATGTTTACTCTGTTTTCTCCTCCAAAAGGATTGAAGACAATTTTGCGAAGTGTAATGTCTTCATTCAGATAACCCAGCTGCAGGCCATGGTTCGTGACCGGAATCGTAAAAGCAAAAAGATCGGTTTCATTGACGGCCGGGATTTTAATGGAACCGGTCAGCGTCGAACTCGAAACTACATTGTCCTTGATGCTTATATTTCCCTGAATGGCGGTCTTGAATTTGTTAAAATAAATCCCGGTATTACTGCTGTTAAACTGATACCTGAATTGCAGACCGTCATTGGCAATCCAGCAGTCCGACAAGGTTTGGTCTTCATAGAAATCGATGTTTCCGGGCAATATGATCTGGTTGGAAGCATCGAACTGCGATTGGAATAAACGAACCTGGAATTGAGGGAAATAAATCCCTTTCCAACTTCCGTTCGTGGAGAATTTATCGGGTGATACTTCATCACTCAGGTCGACAATAGCCGATTGCGGCATCACTCCGAAATTAAAGCCCTGTATCGGAGACAGAAAATTAGAGCTGGTGATCAGAAGGTTGGAAGCTGTAAAGTAATTGAGCTGCGGCTGCTGATTGATACTGATGGAATAGGGAGACCCGTTATTTGTTCTTACATCCGGATTCGTAAGGATGTTTCCGTTTAGTTTGAGACTGTATTTGTCGTTGAATAAATTAATTTGTGTGGTTTCGTCAAGGTTGACAACAACATTGTGTGGTTCAAGTAATTTGTATGCTTTTGCAGCCTGTATCGTTGCAGAGCCGCTTAATTGATAGGTTGAATTCAATCCGAAAACAACAGTCTTTGATCTGACGTATTGTATTTGGGAGGAGTCGGTTGCATGCGGGAAGGGCCAGTCTATCCGTCCTTTGATTTTCAGGCCGGTCGTATTTATTGTTCCCGAACTGGGGTAAAATAAAGCGGGTCCGTTTTCAGGTAAAACAGGTTGAAGTTCTTTTGCCGGTCTGGATGAAAGGTCAACGGTAAAACTGCCCTGAGTCATCAGCATCGATCCCATGTCTTCTATAGTAATGCCGGTAAAATCAGCATCTACAAGATCAGTGGGGTCGGAAGACAATTGGATTCTGCCCTTGCCCTTCACATTCGAATAGGTAGTGCCCGTATTGGTATAGTTTGTCAGGGCAACGATTTTGACAGGGAAATTACCTGCCATGAACTGATCGATGACGGATGGGGCATAGAATTCATTCACCGGACTTTGTGCGACTTGTTGTGCACCTGTCAGCGCTTTGACCTGCCACACATAATTTTTGCCGGAATCGAAATCTTTGGTAAGAATATAATCGCCTCCATTGAGAGAAGTAGTTGTGGGAAGGTTTACAGAAAACCATTCTGTATTAGCCGACATGGCTTGCTCCTTTGTCTGCCCCGGATTCTTCTCTTTGATGACGAGGACATAATCAAACTGCTGACCCGCAATAGCTTTGTTGCTTACCGACCAGCTGAAAGTCTTGTTTTCTGTTTTTGTAAAGATGTGAGCATTGGCAGGTGCATTTGCGGTGAGCACCCCATTTCCCGGATAGCCGTAAAAGAACCAGGCGTATTCACTGTAACCGTCATCTTTATAAATATTTTTCATATTCGCATCCAGAGCACGGACACGATAGATATACCTCTTTCCCGGGGTGAGTGATACACCATTCGATAAGCCGAAATCGATGGTTTGTGAAGTGCTTTGCTGGTAGTCGGACTCATAAATCAGGAGAGCCTTGTTGTTCTGAACGGCGAACTTCGGGTCTGCGTTTTCATCCTGAAGCTCATACACAAACAATTTGTATAAGCTGGTGGCCGTAACGGTGTTTGAAGACCCTCCGGTCATTTGCCAGTTGAAATAAATATTCTGCGGTTCGGTGGGATGGATGGAAACGCCGGAAGCGGGTGCCAGCAGCACGGGAGGATTTTCATAAAAAATGAAGGCTGATCCGCAAGTCCTGTAACTCAGGGAAACACCTGTGTGATAATCCAGCACTTCAACGCAAAACTGATAACCACCTTCAGGTAATTTGCCCCGTTGATTTAAGGAGGCAACGGAAATCCCACGAACGTCTAAATGGTTTACATCCAGGTAAGGTGCAAAGTCGGCTCCCTCAATCAAAAGAGGGACACCGGAAATAAGATTGATAGGTTGCGGAGGGATGTAAGACCTTTTTGTCTCCAGTACAATTCCCTGACCTTCGATATGCACGATCAGTCTTACGTTCCAGAAAGGTTCATTCAGGTCATTCAGTGTCACATAGGCCTGAAAAGCGGTTGATCCCAGGCTGTAATAATCCGATACAAAAGGAGAGCAGGGGGGAGTCATGATGACACTGACGCCCACAGGTTTAAACTGAGCTTTACTTACTGCCGGGAATGCAGTAAATACAGCAAGTAAGATGCAACAAATGAAACTCTGAATTCTGCTTTTAAAAAACATAGTTATATCCTAGGGTTACAAGAAATTGTTGTGCGGTTTTACCATTGGAAGTCTTTTGAATCAGAGAAATGGTATTTGTAAGGGAATGATGGCGGTTGACACGGTAATTGGTATTGCTCTTTACGTTGAGAATATTACCCGCGGGAGTACCCGGCAAATATGTTTTAAGTGCAGAGCATGAAAGCGAAGTGTTGAGTTTGCCTGCGCCGAACCGTTTATTTAATGT
>DASYGQ010000063.1:0-7760 GCA_035999585.1 Bacteroidia bacterium
GGTTCGGAGTTATTTCAATTTTCAGCACGGCGGGAAACGCATTGCTCTCCACCATTGACATCCTCATGATCACTACTCTTATGGGCAATGGTATTGTCGATGGTGTAAAAGTGGATGCACTTTATTATGTGGGAATTTATTCGACTGTTTTCTTTTTCACTACGGTGATGCTGATTCCTTACCGGTCTATTCTCAAAATTACAAGCCCAATGATTGCACTTTGTTGGAAAAAGCGGGATATGAAGAGCATGGAGAGCCTGTATAAGCAGGTTACTTCTGTCCTTATCGTGCTTGGCATGCTTTTTTTTATTGGGATCTGGGCAAATTTTGATAACATCGTTTCATTCATGCCAGTACAGTTTGCCAAAGGGAAATATGTTTTTCTCTTTGTGAGCCTGGGAAGATTTTTCGACATGTCTACCGGATTGAACGGAGCCATTACCCTGACTTCAAAGCGATACAAATATGATCTCGTATTCACCGCTTTTCTTATCGTCCTTGCTGTTGCTTTGAACTACCTGTTTATTCATACCTATGATATGGGAATGAACGGGGCTGCCATTGCGACGATGATTTCCATCATCACTTACAATGTGCTCCGGTTGATATTTGTGAAATATTTTTTCAGTATGCAGCCTTTTACCCGGGGCAACATCTGGGTACTTTTGCTCGGACTGGCCTGTTTCGGCCTGAATTACATACTTCCTTTTTTCTGGAACCGTTATGCCGACATGGTCATCCGGTCAGCAATCATCACCATACTCTTTATGGGACCGGTCATACTTTTCCGGTTATCGCCGGATGTAAATGCATTCATCGTGAAATTCCTGAAGCCATTCGGGATTCACCTGAAATTCCTGGAAGAGTGATTCTTCTCGGAGAAGTAATTATTGAACCTTCCTCATCAATTCCTTGCATTTGTCGGCAGTGATCTTGTCATCATCAGAAACAACCGGCAGAGCCATTGCTTTCTCAAGCCATACCTTCGCATACGTTTTATTGCCCATGGCATAATAAGTATTCGCAATTTCAAACTGGTGGATCATGTTTTTTGGCTCAAGCGAGATTGCCGTTTGAAAAGCTTTGATGGCATCGTTGTAGGATCCGCCGGGAGGCACACCCCCGAAAAAGGCATTGATCATTGCTTTTTCAATGGCGTTAAAGCCGGCAATGGTAGCATGCCAGCGACCAAGAATGTGATAGGCCCCGGCGGCTTTCGGATTTAATTCGATGCTCCGGTCTACTTCTTTCTTAATCAGTTTTGCGTTGGCAATCTTTTGCTTGGAGCTTGCATTTTCATTGATTCGGCCGAGAGCTAAGGCATAACCATAGTGCCCTTCGGCGCTCTTGTCATCCTTCGCAATGGCTTTTTTAGCCAGGTATTCACCTATATGAAAATATTTTTGTTTCTCATCTTCTGTCTTGAGGTACAGATAGCCGTAACGGGTGTAAACCTGACTGGCATGTTCGAGGTAATTGACATTATTGGAGTCGGTTTTTAGCAGAGCCTGAAAATAGGGAAGGGCATCTTTGTATTTATATTCATTTTTCAATGCCAGGGCCTTTGCATAAGTATCTGCAGGCGATTGGGCAAAAGAACAGATGGAAAAGAGAACGAGCGTGAAAAAGGAAAGGCATTTGTTTTTCATGAAATGTATTTTTTATTGTTTGGTTTGTATGTTAAAAAGCCCTGCTGATTCCGACAACCCAGCGCAAGGCAAGGTAATCAGGATCCTGAGAAGGGGTGCTGTTCAAAAATAAAGGCATGTCAAAACGAAGTGTCAGAGGGCTTACTGTTTGAAGAGGTCCCCAGCGTTTGATGGTCAGAGCAAATCCTACTCCGGCATCGGCTCTTACTGCGTCGAATGCAAGAGCTTCACTGCTGAAATTACTGTTGAGCACTCCGGCATCGCCGAACAAATAGGTTTGCAGGCTGAAAGTGCTGTTGACCTTTGTGAAGAACCTGTTTATTCCACCGGAGCTGCGCATGAAATGAAGTGCCCCGGCAAAAAGTTTCTGGAATTCAAGTTCAGCACTGGCGCTTGCGCCGGTTGTACCTTTATACAGAAATCTTTCGGTGCCGTCATCCATCAGCTTGGGTGCAAGGTAGCCGGCATAGCCCCGCAGGTTAAGCCCCCCGCCATATTGAAAATGATTTGTAGTTGCCCCGTATCCAAGCCAGTCGCTGGGCACAAAACCAATTGACCGGGTGAATTTATTTTCCATCATGTCCTCTGAATTTCCACCGGCCAGGTATAGTGATGACTCGCTGGCGAAATTGGAGCCTGTTCCGTATTGTGCATAGAGACGGGAACTGAATTTGATTTTTTTGCCAAGGTCATGCCGGTTTATCTCCGTCAGGCTCGCAGTGGAATAATCGTAATTGCTTCCCAGCGCACTGGAACGGAGGGCAAGATTAAGTGTCCCGGATCCATGCCTGTATGAATAGCTATGATTTACTCCCAGATTGATCGTGTTGTTGAATGCATTGGAGCGCCATTCCGACGGATACAGCAGATAGGTGAGGGATGAACTCTGCGGACGGAGCATCGATTTATAAAACACATAAAACTGATTCTTGAGCGATTTGTCTTTGAATTCAAATCCGATGTTATAGGACATCAGTCCGTCGAGGAACCGGGCAGAAAGAAAAATATCAGAATGCTTTACGAGAGCATCAGTCGCAGTCTTGTAATTGAAACGGAACGAAATGAAATCGAACTTGTTGATCTCCGATCCGGCAGGAAGATTTTGCTGACCCAGACCTGTATTGAACCATACATTGGCATCAAAAACATGCCGGTAGTTCAAGTAATTTCCATTGAGATGAAGCCCTGCTTTGATTCCGTCGTAACCATTATACCAAAGGTCGGGCCGGGAGAAAAGCTCATAGTGTCTCCAGTCGGGGGTATTGTATATTTTCGAATCGAAGTTGTATGAGACAGGCAGCTTGAGACTATTGTCCAGCATATAAACATCGGCCATGCGGTAACTGGTGTCAATAACAATCTCTTTGATCCCTTCCGGAATGGTAACGATGGCTTTGTATTCAGGTTGGAGCTTATCCCAGCCGATCCAACGGGGAAGTATGGTTGCGGTAGTTTTTTTCTCAAACCAGGTATTGGGTATGTAATAGTTATAGGTTCTGCCGCTCAATGAAGTGATGGTCATGTCAATCGGCATTTGCATACGGCCTTTACGCTTTAACGTAACCTGGTATTCATCCGGCTTGCCTGTTTTCTTATAACCCTTGACAGCATAGTCGATGGTCTGTGCCGTTTCAATCCATTCGTCAAAAAACCAATTGAGGTCGACATGGGAAAACTGAATGACGGAGTTCCGGAAGTCTTCAGGATAGGGGTGGCAGAATTTCCACTGATCAAAATAGTGCTTCATGCATTTTTGGAACAGTTCGTCTCCCAGCACATATTGAAGGTTCCAGAGCATGGTGGATGTTTTGGCATAAACCTGGCTATAACCTCCTGCATGGCGAAGGCCGCTGTTGAAGTGATCACTGTGGGTATTGATGGTCGTCTCATCACCCTTGGCTGCCTCAAATAAATACCGGTTGTAAACCTCCGAATTGATTGTCAGGGTGGGGTGAAGGAATCGTTGAACATATTTTGATTTAGGCTGAAAGCGGGAGACCGAATACGGGCCGTCGAGCTTGATGCAGGCCCAGGAGTCCAGAAACTGTGTGAAACCTTCATCCATCATGGCCCTGTATGTTTCATTGCTTCCTACCATGCCAAAGAACCAGTTATGGCCAACTTCATGTGCGATCAGCGGATGGAAGTCGGGCTCAAATCCGCCGTCGAGGGTAAGCATGGGATACTCCATTCCGTCCTGGGCGTCGCATACTACCATTTTGGGATAGCCATACATTCCAAAGTCTTCCGAATAGGTTTTGATGACACTTGCTGTGAACGCAGCAGCGCCCTGCCAGCGTCCTGCATGTGGTTCCTGTGCCATGGCTCTGATAAGGATTCCATTCCAGCTCACTTCTCCCATTCTGTAAGTTGGATCTGCGGTGAAGGCAAAATCATGTACGTTCTCGGCATGAAATTTCCATGTTTTGCGTGTCCCGTCAGGCTTGATTTTAAATGACGGAGGAGATTCCCAGGGCTTGTCCCTGAACCGACGCAGGTCGATGGAGTCTCTGAGAGATTGGGGCAACGCTTCATCTTTGTTGATGAGCATGCCCGTTGCATCCATGATGAAGTAATTCGCAAATGTCAGCTCAACATCGTATGTTCCGTAGTCGCCATAAAATTCACGTGTCAGGTGCTGATCGGTGTCCCATCCTTGTTTCCGGTCGTAGACAGAGATACGGGGATACCAGTGAACACCGTCATAATGCTTGTAACCATACGCGTTGAACATTTTCATCCGTCGCCGGATATTTCCTTTGCCGTCAAAATAAGTCTGGAAATCGACGGCGAATTTAACAGACTCTCCAGGTTTCAGGGCCGAAGGTAAAATGACTTTTAAAATGGTATTGTCAAGTTCGGTCTTTACCTCCTGATTATTAACCAGGATTTTGATAACCTTGGTGCCGAGCCCTTGCGCTTCATAGGGACCGAATTTGACAGGGAAATTATTCGCCTTGTGCAGCTTGTCGGTATAGGAGCCGGGCTGAAAGGCATTCTGATACAGGTGAAAATAAACAAAGCCAAGTGTATCGGGCGAGTTGTTCCAATATGTCAGTTCTTCACTTCCGCTGATGATATCCGTTTTTTCATCCACATCGGCTTTAATCTTGTAATAAATATCCTGCTGCCAATAGCCTTCAAAAGGCTTTCGGTTTTTCCAGTAAAGCGAATTTTCAGGGGTCCTGAAAGTATTGGCGGGCTGCCCAAAGCCCGGAAAAGCAAAAGACAGGAGAAGACTCAGCGTGCAGAACTGTTTCATTGAAATGACCAGTTTTATATGTGGAAGCGAAAGGTACAAAAATATCCCAATGTGTCTGTTGATCCGGAGTCAGACTGACTTACAGAAAAGAAATAAAAGGGCATCAGACAGATATGGTTTTTTTTCGCTTCGCCGAATGAATACCTGCATTGAATTCAAACCCTATAAGCAGGACGAGGCAGTTCAGGTAAATCCACATCAGAACGATCAGCAGGGTGCCTATTGAGCCATACACTTTATTGTACTTGCCAAAATGACTGACGTAATACCCGAAAGCGAGAGATGTGATGACACATAGAATGGTGGCAAGGGTGGAACCTGCCGAAACGAATTTCCATCCGACTTTGGTAGCGGGCCCAAGGTAAAAGCAAAAGGAGATTACGCAAAAGAGAAGGGCTGTAAGTATGATCCAGTGTGTGGACTTGATGAGATAAAAGGCCCAATGGCTTTTGGGTATAATCAGTTTCGTGATGTAATCACTGCCGACAATAAGTCCGATGGCAAAGGTTAAAAGAAATGCAAAAATAAAGACGAGCACCAGTGATACAAGGCGTTGTTGCATGGGTTTGCGTGTTTCAAGCACATGGTAGCTGGTATTAAAGGCGGTGATCATGGAGTTGAATCCGTTGGTGCTGAAATACAGAGCTGTAATAAAACCAACCGAAAGGAGTTTTCCGTTTTGCTTGGTGACAATATCAACCAGTGTTTCTTCAACGGCATTGAACGAGGCGGGCGGCATTACATTTTTGATCAAAATAAGCAGTTGCAGCTGGAAATTATGAATCGGAATGTAAGGGATCAGCGTGAAGAGAAAAATGATGGATGGAAAAATGGCGCAAAAAAAGCTGAAAGCCATGGCTGATGCTCGTGTCGGCAACAGCCCTTTGTCAATGCCATGGTAAAAGAACTTTCCTGTTTCATATAAGTTAACACCTTCGAATCCCGGCGGAACAATTTTAGAGGCCCACTTTTCAAGCAGTTTGAACAGGCGGCTTTTTTTGATATAGGATATAACTTTGTCTTCTTCGTCAGTCTTCATACTTTAGGGCAAACACATGATCCAAATCTTTTCAAGGCTCTTTTAATTTTACCGGACTGCTTTGAGGCTTAAGTCCAGGCTTTTTACGCTGTGGGTAAGAGCACCCACCGAAATATAATCAACCCCGCTGATTGCATAACTGAGTATTGTATCAATTGTAATCCCTCCCGAAGCTTCGGTTTTATAACGGCCATTAATTTTTTTAACTGCTGTTGCCAGATTCTCAGGACTGAAATTATCCAGCATAATACGTTGAATGCCACCGGTCTCAAGAACCTGATCCAGTTCATCAAAATTGCGAACCTCGATTTCAATTTCCAGTTTTTTCTTTGTCTTGACAAGGTAATCATTGGCTGCAGCAATTGCTTTACCGATTCCGCCCGCATAATCCACATGATTGTCTTTGATAAGAATCATGTCGTAAAGGCCCATGCGATGGTTAGTTCCTCCACCGATCCGCACCGCCCATTTTTCCAGAATGCGCATGCCGGGGGTTGTTTTTCGGGTATCCAGTACTTTGGCTTTGGTTCCTGCGATGCGGTTGGCATAAAGGCTGGTGGTGCTTGCGATACCGCTCATCCGCTGCATGCAGTTCAGAACAAGACGTTCTGCCTTAAGAATATTTTGCTCGTCACCTTGTACTTCGAGGATGCAGTCGCCCGGTTGAATGGCCGCCCCATCCAGGATAAAAAAGGATACCTGAAGAGCCGGATCAACTGCCTGGAAAATCATCCCGGCAAGATCCTGACCTGCTAAAATTCCTTTTTCCTTCACAAGAAGACGAGCCTTGCCGGCAATGCCGGGTTTTATGCAAGCCAGGGAAGTGTGGTCCCCTTCGCCGACATCTTCCTGAAGTGCCATGCGGATAAAATGACGGATGGAATCAAGCTCGGTTGATGAGCATGCTGAGCCGGGCTTATTCATCTTCGTGCTCAATGCGGAACTGGGTAATTGTACTTACAGTTCCAACAGTTTTCATGACAAAATTAACCCGGAATTTTCCGCTTGTTGTTTCCAGCGAACCGATTGCAAACTGAGAGTCATTCTTCAGAGCGCTTTTGTGAGCAATGCTGAAATTTTTCAGAGTATGCTTTGAAAAAAAGTCTTTGATAATAAGTTCTGCCTGTGCTTTGCTGTATATGTTTTCCTGATCAAGAACTTTGAGGTCGACGCTGGCCGCAAAGTATTTCGATATGGCCGCTGCGTTTCCGGTTCGGATGGCCGCTGCGATATCATCGGAAATGTCGGTTTTTTGAACCGGGGTAAATCCGCTTAGTAAAATGAACAGGAAGAGTACTTTTTTCATTTCAATCCAGTATCGCTTGGTATATTTCAGAATGGTTAAAGTCAAATAAGCAAGAACCAGGCCAATCAAAAACGAAGAATAACAAAGTTAATGTTAATATCCCATTCAGACAAGCCGGAGGCTTGCTAATTTGGCTAAATTTGGACATCCTGACAGTCCTCAGGGCCAAACACATTCTTTTGAAAATAACGCTGGTACAAATCGGGAAAACAGATGACCTCTGGATTCAGGAAGGCCTTCGGATCTATGCCGAAAGGTTAAAGCACTATACTTCATTTTCAGTGATCGAAATTCCTGCTTTGAAAAATACCAGGGGATTCAGTCCGCAGCAACAAAATGAAAAAGAGGGGGAACTGATTCTGAAAAATTGTTCGGGAGCGGGCCGTATTTACCTGCTTGATGAAGGAGGGAAGGAATACGGCTCGGTTGAATTTTCCAAATTCCTTCAACTGCAGATGAACAGCTCCGTCAGGCACTTGTTTTTTGTGATAGGAGGACCTTTTG
>DASYGQ010000168.1:0-4442 GCA_035999585.1 Bacteroidia bacterium
CCCAGCGAATCTCCGGAGCGGTATCGCTCAGCTGCGGCTTGCCTGAAGCATCGGTGATCAATACGCCCTGTGCATTTCTTTGAGGTGCGGGGCCGGGCTCCGCCTGTATCTTTTTCAATACCACATGTCCGGAGCCGTCGCTGTAAGCGTAGTTGTCCTGCCATGTTACGTTGACTGTTATCGGGGGACTGCCTCCTCCTCCTGAACCGAAGAGCGCGTTCAACCAGCCCTGGATACCACCGGGCTGACCTGCCGGTTGCGGTTCCGTATAATAATGCTGTTCACGCACGCTCATTTTTACACTGCAGGGCAGTTTCCCTGCCGTATCGAAATACCTGAAAGCGTAGGTGACGACGGAGGTGGGCTGATCAAGCGCGGAAAGCTCGGCGCTGGTAGTATCGAGCCAATCGCCGTTGAATTCACCTTCCTTGCCCATCACAAAGGCATGTGTGACAAGACCCAGTTCATCGAAGCGCACTCCGCTCCGGTTGTTATTCGCATCGCGCATCAGGTAAGGAGTGAGCGTGCGGTAATTGAAGGCGTCGATATTCGTTTCGTTTTGCAGCGCATCAATGCGGCGGTTGATCTGCAGCTTATAGGAATCGTAGAATACTTTCGTGAGGTTCCCGAAATTATCTTCAAATGCCACCGGCGCGAAGAAATTACTTTTCGCATAAACCACATCGGCCGCTGTGGGCGGAGGAATGGACAGGATACCGGGTGTGGCGCTCAGATCGGGATGGTAATACGTTTTGCCCGAGCGGATCCAGTAATTGCTGTCGCCTTCCGAGCGCACATAGCGGGCTTTGTTGCGCAGCAGGCTTTCATCCTGTTTTCCGCCGTAAAGCGACTGAAGCAGCGTGGGTGTGAAGGCAAGCAAATAGTTCTCGCAGGGAAGGCCGCGTGTGTCAAGTTGACCCAATGGCATCGGTCCGTTCAAATCGTTGCGGAGAAACAAGGTTCGTGCATGCTCGATCTTGCGTTTCTCGTTGAGGCCCGTTGTTTGTTCATACAGCTTGACAGAGGCAGCATTAAAAATTTGTTTTAACTCATCGCATGTGAAATAATTCGTGGCGGGCAAAGGCGCATTCAGCTCCCAGGTTTCAGCTTCACAGGAAACAGGAAGGCGGAAGCAGATATCCGTATCGATCGGCGCGGTATAATTGTTATGCGACCAGGTGATGTATTGGGCAGTCTGTTTGGCCCTGTCGGAAGCCAGCGGCAATTTGGGGTCGGGCTTTTTCCGTCCATATATGACAGAGGCGGCATCAATCACATTTCCAAAGGGGTCGATTGTCAGATTCATGGAATGCGCGATACGCGGATCCAGCGGGTTACGTTCGAAGTTGAAAATCAGTTTTTCTTTCTCATGGCTGAGGAAGACGGCATAGCACTGCTGAGATCTGGGTTGCAGCATCTGCACATCGTAATTGTATTGGGTTACGGTGTACGGGTGCATTTGCAGATCCGGACTGCCTTCATCGCTGTACACTTCCTGCCGGAGGGGCAGGCCTTTCAGCGAACGGCTGTATTCGGCAAACTCTTCCGTTGAAATGCCTGCAGGGAGAGGTGTCTCAGGCAGGTCATAGGTTTGCAGTGCGGCAATAACAGCCGGATCACTGATCTGTCCGCTCTTCAGCAGGTTTTGCGGGTAGTATTCCTGTTGCAGGTGATGATACATTTTCTGCAGGATGAGATAAGCGCCGGTATGGTACCAGCTTTTGGTGATGACCGTCGGCTGCCAGAGATCCTGCTCAACCGAATTCAGCGCTCCACTCCCCTGCGTCTGCACAACGAAGGTTTCATACATTTCGGAATCGCGTTGTTCAACACGCGCAAAGCCTCTGAATTCCCTTTCAATTGCATCGTAGTAACCATGGTGATAACTGTATTCATTGGCAAACCGTGTCTGCGATACTTTATCTGTCACAACCATTTTGCTCAGGCACTGCACCGGGAAAGGGAGCTTTGTCACCCAGCCGTTTCCCGCTTTTTTATCGTCCAGATAATAATGAGTGGATGAGCGGTATTCGAGAGTAACTTCTTTCCCGATATTGTTTTTATAGGCTGAGAGGATGTGAGGCTTTTGTCCATTCATCAGATCGATATAGCGGAGAGGTGAGCCGGCATAATGAGGCAGCGCCGATGACCAGACCATGCAAGAGGTGCCATTGCCCAGGAGGTCGGCAAATGTGATTTTCGATTCATCGTCGAGAGCCGGGAAAGGATTGAAGAATTCCGAAACAGCGCTCAGGTTGTTTCCGCTTTGGTTAAACCAGATCTGTATCCGGCCATTTCCGGTATAAATAATATCGGTTGTGCCGGAACCGTCGATATCCGAAAAATGAATATTCTTCACATTGAACTGTTCGGATGCATCAAACACATCCTCCATAACCATGTTTACCCGGACGCCGAATTTCCCATATCCCAGGTTGGGATAATAGCTGACCCCGGAACAGGTGATCAGCACAATATCGGAAAGACCATCGCCACTCATATCGGCCGTGGCGATGAGAAGCGCTTCGTCCTGAGAGGAAAACAACACTTGCGGACCGCGTTCGGCATCTGCGGCACGGGCAGCGAGGTGATAATCGTCATAACCACTGATGCCTTTGGATGCATACCAGATGAATTCCTGAGCTTGCGATATCAGCATGTCGGGCATTCCGTCGCCATCGAGATCCAGAAATTTGAGATTGGGGTCTTTCAGATCGATGTTCGGAAAATGATCGAATGTGTGGAATGGCTCCGCTTCTCCTTTCGCACTGATCGGAAAATAACCCTTGACATCGCCGTCGAGCTTCACGACATATTTACTTCCGTCGGCCTGCAGATCCTGAATGGTCAGCACTCCGGAGCTGAGGCCTGTGAAAGAAGGTTTGGGAGAAATCAGGCGGGCGGGGCTGAAAATACCGTTACCTCTGTTTTCCTTATAATACCAGCCATTCCCCTGCTCCGTTAAAATACCGGAAATACCCTCGCTGTATAGATCGGTCCACTGATAGAATTTACCATCCAGTCCCACCGGATCATGAATCAGGCTGTCGGGCGGCAGTTCCTGTACCTCTCTTGAGAAGCCCGGTTTAAAATAGGAAAATTCGAGGGGAGGAATTGATTTCCGGGATTTCAGGCTTCCGTCGGTATTCCAGATATATCCGGTTTGTATGATGCGTTCCAGGTAAGTGATGTGAGGCTGTTCGTCGTACTCAAAGAGAAGAGAGCGTACGAGGTAATCGTTCCAGCCGAATTCATTCTGGAAATGATGGAACATGAGCACACGCCGGCAGAGCCTGTAAGTACGTATCTCAAAGCCTGCTTTGAAATTGGAAAAGGGATCCGGGCGAAGCGTCCAGGGCTTGATTTCTTTTGTAGTCGGCTTCAGGAGATCATGTTCTCCGTAGTCAAGCACCAGCTCGAACAGAAAATCGGAAGGAAGCGGATCACCTTCATACCAGGCATTCACATTGCCGTAGCGGATTGCCTTCAGGTAAATATTGGCAAAGGGAGCCATGTCGCTGAGCCTGTTCTTTTCAGCCAGCGAAGGAAGGAGGAGGTCTTTGTTTTCTTTTTTATAGGAGTATTGGACGAAATTACCTTTGTCGTCATAGCTGTATTCCAGGCACCATTTCTGAATCCTGTCTTTACCGGCTGCACCGGGGTCGTAAAGTTTGGTGTCATCGCTCTTGCCGAATACGGCCACCAGGTTTTCTTTTGTGCGGGTGACCCAGTATAGGTTTCCATTGTCATCCACTTTTTCAATCCTTGAAAAAGCGCTTTCAATCCGTGGGCGGTAAAGTGTCCGGGTGATGCCGTTTGCAGTGGAAACTGCCTTTACCCAATTTCCGCCGGCATCCTGTTTTAGCATGGGCACGAGATCTTCCGCACCGGAAATCATAAACACATCTGATTCTTCGGCGTCTTTGTATTCGGGTAATTTTTTGTCGGTGCGTCGTTGAATGGCAGCTATATCAATTCCCCAGCCGATACCGAAAATGCTGTTGCCTCCGCCTGAGTTATAGCTGAGGGAAAGTGCAGGATTTTGTCCGTTCCTGCCGGGTGAAAAAGGGAGAGGGAGACTGAACCCGGCTGTTCCATTGGCGGGATTGACAGAAAATTTTTCATCGATGCTTTTGATGGCACCGCCGCCCTGGGGCAATGTGATGGAAGGAACCTGAATGAGGTTGGTCTTCGATTTGGCTGAACCATCCTGTGCGTTGTTCAGGAAAGAATAGCTTTCCCGGGAGGGTTTGTCGGCCTTTTTCTTATCGGCATCGGTCTCGTTTGCTGGAGTCATTCAGATGCAATGTTTGGAGGTTCTTACATAACGTGTTGTTTTCAAAGATATAGCATTCTCAATAACAATTACAAATGGAATATCATAAATGATATACCTGTTAAAAGAATGTATCCGATAATTTTTACGTCTTTATACTTACAAA
>DASYGQ010000179.1:0-2545 GCA_035999585.1 Bacteroidia bacterium
TGCCGATATCAGTACACCGGAAAACAGAGCTCAGAATTTTGGCATGGTGGGAGCAGCTTTTGGCCTGGGTTTCATCATTGGGCCGGCCATGGGCGGGGTATTAGGCCAGTATGGATCGCGTATTCCGTTTTTTGTGGCCGCAGGACTTGCTTTGCTGAATGGCTTATATGGCTTCTTTGTACTCCCTGAATCGCTGAAACCGGAGAACCGGCGGAAATTCGACTGGAAAAGAGCAAATCCTATTGGTTCACTGGTAAACCTGGGGCGTTATCCTGTTATTCTGGGACTTGTGGGATCCTATATATGCATCAGCATTGCCGGACACGCGGCGCAAAGCACATGGACATATTTCACCATGGAAAAATTTCATTGGAACAAGGCCTGGGTGGGGTATTCGCTTGCCTTTGTTGGTTTTATGGTGGCTTTGGTGCAGGGAGGGCTGATTCGTGTGATCAACCCCAAACTCGGGCCAAAGCGTTCGGTTTATTTTGGATTGGCGCTTTATGCGCTTGGTTTTGTTCTTTTCGCGTTTGCGAGCAAGGGATGGATGATGTTCGCTTTCCTGGTGCCATATTGTCTGGGAGGCATTGCCGGCCCTGCTTTGCAGGGTATTATGTCGGGCCAGGTGCCGGCCAATGAACAAGGTGAGCTACAGGGAGCTTTGACAAGTCTGATGAGTCTTACGTCGATTATAGGTCCGCTTCTGATGACGAACCTATTCTCTTATTTCACACAGGAAGGCACCCCTGTTTATTTCCCCGGCGCTCCTTTTCTGATGGGAGCAGTGCTAACTGTTATCAGTGTATTTCTGGCTATGCGTTCCCTCAGTACTTATATTCATTCAAAATAAACAGCCTGATTCCTGAATGGTTCAGGGGTAGCTGTGATTTGACAATCTGAGAAATAAAAATTAATTTTGATTGAAAGGGACTGTTTTTCAGGCCTGTAATTTTTTAAGCTCGTGAAACTGTAACTAATGGCAGGTGCAAGGAGTAAAAAAGAAACATAGCTGTTTATGAATCATGTTTTTAAAAAGGAGGAAATTTGAACTGCCTGATCGTTGAAGACGAAGAAATGTCAGCCAATTTATTGAAGCATCTTGTTAGCCAGGTGAGTTACCTGAAGTTAGTGAAGGTATGCACCTCAGCCCTCGAAGCATCGGAAGTGTTGCGACAGGAAGAGATAGACCTCGTGTTTCTGGACATTGAAATGCCAGGCATGAATGGCATAGAGCTGATCAAAAGCCTGGAAAAGCCTCCTTTAGTTATACTCACCACTTCGCACAAGGAATATGCGTTCGAAGCGTTTGAGAACAATGCAGTGGATTACCTCGTGAAGCCACTGGAACTTCCCCGTTTCCTGAGGTCGGTTGGAAAAGCGAAGGAAATGTTAGATCAGGCAGGAGGAAAGAACGGATCCTTTGTAAAAGATTATTTATTTCTGAAAAAGAACTCAGTGCTCAACAAGGTACCAGTGAAAGAAATACTCTGGATTGAGGCACTCGGTGATTATGTAAATGTTCATACTTCAGACACAAAATATACCCTTCATACGACACTCAAAGCCATTGAGAGCAAACTCCCCAAAGAACAGTTTGTGCGTATTCACCGGTCGTATATCATCCAGCTTGAACACATAACAAGCATTGACGATTTTATGATAAGCATTCACGACAAATTAATCCCGGTCGGATCGATTTATCGCGAAAATTTCATGAAGCGCCTGAACCTGCTTTCCTGATCCCCTTTCCACGTCAATAGCCTAAATCTTCTCCATAGATATAGCTTACTTTCTTTGCCCTTTTTCGAGACCTTTTTGAAGATTTAGCCAGGGGGGAATTTCGTTGGTTCACCCCCTTTTTGGGCTTATTCACCGATTAGTAGCACCAGCGCATCCTTCCTCCCGTTAAATTAACAAGCCAATTGATACAGACCATTTTATTTTAAGTCGAATAATGCCTCATTCAGGCTCCATTTCGAAACCTTTGTTTCCTTGGCATAATCCACTGAAAATTAACCAAAACCCAATGATATGAAAACGTCAGAAAATACTCTTTCAATATTTCTGGTAGACGATGATCCGATGTTTGTTTCAGTCCTGAAACATAAGCTGGTTGAGAAATTCAAGTCAGGAATTAAAATCAGCACATTTGCCGGGGGGGAAGAATGCCTGAAACACATTGATGATAAACCTGATGTCGTTATTCTGGATTACTATCTGGACGGTGTACCGGGAAACACGATGAATGGTCTTGAGGTATTGCAGAAGATAAAATCAGCTTCGGATGATACTACGGTGGTCATGCTTTCAGGGCAGGAAAGGAAGGAAGTGGTTGAAGAATCGATGCGAAAAGGAGCCTATAAATATGTTGCAAAAAGTGAAACAGCTGTTCAAACGATACAGGCTCTTGTAAATAAAGCCCTGCATACAATGATCCAGGAAAAGGATGCCAAAGAAAATGCTAAGTTCAATATTGTGATGACATGTATTTTCATTGCGATACTTGGCCTGGCGGCATTTCTGTATTTTAAATATCAGTGAGAAA
>DASYGQ010000194.1:0-4197 GCA_035999585.1 Bacteroidia bacterium
ATTGTAAAATAAAAAACAGAACCCTTGCCCGGCTCTGACTCAAACCATATTTCGCCCCCGTGTCTTTCCACTATTTTCTTGCATATAGCCAATCCTATTCCTGTACCTTCATACTGGCCTTTCGCATGAAGCCTTTGAAAAATAATAAATATTTTTTCTGCATATTTCCGGTCAATTCCAATGCCATTGTCGCTAACCGAAAAGATCCACCCCTGTTTTTGTTTTTTTCCTGTCACATGAATGACCGGCTTGGCTTCTCCTCTGAATTTGATGGCATTCATCAAAAGATTTTGAAAAAGCTGTATCATTTGCAGGCCGTTGGCTTTGATCTCGGGGAGCTCACCTATTGTAATAACAGCACCTTCTTTTTGTGAAATTTCCTGTAAATGGTCCAGAACGATAGCAACCGTATCGGCCGTATTCACTTTCTCAAAACCAAGTTTGGCATTTCCAACCCTTGAAAAGGTGAGCAGATCCTGAATAAGCTGATCCATTCGCTTTGCTCCATCCACAGTAAACCCGATAAATTCTTTCGCTTCCTCATCCAGCTGGTCATGATATCTGTTTTTGAGGAGCTGTACATAACTGGTAATTGTCCGGAGCGGCTCTCTCAGGTCATGTGAAGCAATGTATGCAAATTGTTCCAATTCGGTATTCGAACGGATCAGTTCGTCGGACTTGTGTTTCAGATCAGATTCTACACGTTTCCTCCCCGTGATATCCCGGGCTATAATTGAAATGGAGGAAAGCACATCATCCTCACCCCTGATCGGAGAGGCCGTTAGTGAAACATAGACCCTTTTTCCATCCTTTTTCCTCATCGCTGTTTCATATTGTTCAATATGCTCCCCTGTCATAACCCGCGATCCGATTTCAGAAGCCTCACCTGTCTTTCCGGTTATCGTAAGCATGGATAGATGCTTTCCAATTACCTCATCGGCCTGATAGCCATACAGCTTTTCTGCACCTTTGTTCCAGCTCAGGAGTTTGCCGTCGACCGTTGCCGAAATGATAGCATCATCCGAAGCTTCAACGATAGCAGCCAATTCAGCCATCTTCTTCTCTGCACGTTTCTGGTTTGTGATGTCACGCACAATGGATATAAGTTGTGTTCTGCTGCCCACTTCCATGATACGCCTGGAATAAGCTATTGTTATTTTCTGTCCGTCTTTCCGGCATATAGATGTTTCTCCGCGTTCAGGTATATTCATTCCCGATAATCTTCCATGTCTTATTTGCCTGAGCCTTTCCTTCTCTTCCTCTGCAACAATATCCATGTACGATGGTAGATTCAATAATTCTTTTTCACTATATCCATATATATCGCACAGTGCCTTATTCACAAAAACAATAGACTGGCCCTCGGTAATCACAACCCCTTCACCCATTTCGCTTTGTGCGATAACAAGGGTTTCATACAATTCCTTCTGCTGCCTTAGCTTTTCTTCGCTCTGGTCTCGTTCCTTTGTTTTCTCACCCAATTGCTCAACCATTGAATTGAAAGAACTCGCCAGCCGGCCAATTTCGTCGCGGGAATAAATTCTGGCGTGTGCACTGAAGTTGGATGCCGCCACACTTGCGGAAGCTTTCATGATTTCATCCAGTCCTTTGGTAATACCCGCGCTCACTGAAATAGTCAGGTAGAGGCCTGTAAACTCAACAGTAATGGCCACCAAAAAAAGAATTTTGAGAATCAGATGCTCAAGCCACCTGGATCCCTGACCCAGGGTATATGAAAAATCGTCCTCGAGAATGGTCAGGTTTCGGTTGAGCGCATCGATCCGTTCCACCGACTCCTGAATTCCCATTCCTGCTTTGTACCCTGCAGCAAAAGCTACTTTAGCATGAAGGTAATTGCCGGTCTCTTCCAGTTTGCTGATAAGCGAATCGCCCTTGCTCCAAATGACGATGGCCTTGCTGATATAATCCACGTGACGAAACTTTCTGAACAGTTCAATCATCCCATCAATATCATCGGGATGATTCCGACCTTTGCTTAAGCCAGCATATACCAGGCTCATATCAGGAGTCTTTTTGTCCATCTCCTCCCTAGCCTGCCTGTCACCTAAAGTAACTTTGATGTAATCCTGAAAAGCTCTGTAATCCTTCTCATCAAGTGTACTGCTGTATTTCCGGAGGCTATAAACAGCATCTTTCTCTGCTTTGGAATACAATCCTTCTCCGGCAACAAAGGCCCGCGTGGCTGAAAGCGTATGAATTGTAAAATAAAGCATGTAAAGTTCCCCTGCAATGAGGAGAGCCATGATGCTCATTACAAAGAATAGCTTGCCCTTGATTGACACATCCTTAAACCATCTGTTCAGCGCCTTGATCATGAGCAAATATCTGAGAATACTTCTTTCTATGAATGGAAACGGGTATATATTATTGCCTGATGGTGAAATAAAAGCTTGTTCCCTTTCCCAACCGCGATTTCACCCATATTTTACCCCCATGCCGCTCCACAATTTTCTTACAGATTGCCAGCCCGATTCCTGTTCCCGGGTATTTCTCGGCACTGTGAAGGCGTTGAAAAATAGTAAATATTTTTTCAGAGTATTCTTCTTTTATCCCAATACCGTTGTCCTTCACCTCAAACAGATCTTCTCCCTTATTTCTTTGCGACGTAATGCTAATCATTGGAGCCTCTTCTCCTCTGAATTTGATTGCATTGGCTATCAGATTTTGGAAAAGCTGGCCGATCAATACTGCATCGCCATAAATAACCGGCAAATCCTTCCTGATAACCCGGGCATTATTCTCCGAAATAGCTCCGGACAAGTCAGAAAGTACTTCATCCAGCACCTTATTCAGATCCATCCAATCAAATGCCTTTACCCGGTTTACACGTGAATAAGCAAGCAAACTGCTGATAAGGTTCCTCATCCGGTTGCTGCCATCTACCGCGAAATGAATAAATTCATTGGCGTCTTTATCCAACTTGTCTTTATACCGTGATGCCAGCAACTGCACATAACTGTTGACCATCCTGAGAGGTTCCTGCAAATCATGTGACGCAACATAAGCAAATTGCTCCAACTCCTGGTTTGAGCGTTCCAGTTCTTTTGTCTTTTCCTGAAGCTCTTTTTCTATCTTCTTTCGCGCTGTAATGTTCCTGAAGATCCCCCGGACATAATCTGGTTTCCCATCTTTGAATTTGCAACTGAAATTTCCCTCGAGAATAAGCCGTGTGCCATTTTTCGTCACCAGAGCAAACTCAAAATCTCCGGTTGGTAATTTCCTCTGCACCTTATCGATTTCCTCCATGTACACCGATTGATAGTCTTCCGGAACGATACTTTCCACAAGAACATCTATCCATTCGTCTGATACATATCCCATCTCCTTCTTCCATGTCCTGTTGACAAAGCTGACAGCGCCTTTTTGATCAATGATAAAAATGAGATCATTGGTGTTTTCAAAAAGGTCGCGATACCGTTCTTCGCTTTCCCGAAGTTGCGCTTCCGTTTCACGGTGAATATCAAACAACATTTTTACACCTCCATCCTGAACTTGTGTGTAATAATCTTCAAGCTCGTTCAGAATAGAAACAATCTCGTCCGGATCCTGGCTATACTTTTTAAGATAGCTCCACATCACTTTTTTCTGAATAGCATAAAGCAAGACAAGGTCAGATGGTTTTATGTCATGCCTGCTTAGGCCAGGGATCTTATCTTCCTGCCAGAGCCGTCTGCTTTCCTGTGCTTTCTCGAGGGCTGTTCCATCCTCAAGAGATTTTATAAACTTTTCCTGTACCACTAACAATTTTTGGCGCATTTCCTTTTCAGAAATCGTTGGCAGAAGTCCCAATACGGGAATATCGGTGCGTCTCATCAGCTCATGCATATCTTCTGAAAACTTATCAAGCTGAGTTCCTATTAAATAGCCTGCAAATGACTTCAGGTCTTTCATGCCTTTTTGAATAACAGTATTAATTCGGGAGTTTGACAATATTCAGCCAGAAATCCTCAAATGATTTGATTACCTTGATAAACTGATTGAAGTCAACCGGTTTGGTAATATAGCAATTGGCATGATGGGCATACATGTTCATCACATCCTGCTCGGCATCTGAGGTGGTGAGAACAATAACAGGAATTCGAAGCAAGGCTTCATCTGTTTTGATTTCAGCAAGCACCTCTCGTCCATCTTTTTTAGGAAGGTTCAAGTCCAGCAAAATGATATCCGGAGTTGGTG
>DASYGQ010000224.1:0-26087 GCA_035999585.1 Bacteroidia bacterium
GAAATATCCCGAACATTGATAATGAAAAGCGGCTCCTGGGTCTCGTTGGTTAATAAAGCGCTACCGCTGGCCTCCATGTGCTTCCAGCTGCCATTCCTGTGCTGGTGGCGGTACTTTGCAGAATAAACTTCACCGGGTTTGTTTCTTGCATTCTCCAATGCATTAATAGCTGATTCCTTGTCGTCCGCATGAATGTGTTCCAGTGGAACTTTTCCGATCAATTCAACGGGTTTATATCCCAGAATACGCTCTACCGAAGGACTGGCGTATTCCACTTTCAGATCCTTATCCAGAATAAGAATTATGTCGGAAGAAGATTCGATGAGCTTACGGAACAATTCTTCCTTGGAATGAAGGTCTTCTTCGGCCTTCTTTTTTTCTGTAATATCCGACAGGCAGGCTCTTGTACTCATCAGAGAACCATTTTCGTCAAGCCGTATTGTTGAGTTCAGCTCAACAAAAAAAGCAGTCCCGTTTTTTCGTTGCAATTGCAGAACAATACCCCGTGCACCTTTGTCACGGATAATGTTGGGAATATTGTTTTCATAATGCCCCTTGAAGGAAGGAGCAAGGATATCGTCAATGTGCATTATTCCTATCACTTCCTCTCTCGTATAACCAAGCCAGGTCAACTCTGTTTCGTTTATTTCCTGAAAATACCCTTCCCGGTCCAGACAATGATAGCCAACAGGCGTATTGTCATAGAAGTCTTTCAGATGCTGAAATATCTGAGCCTGATCAGCATTCAGCCCGGTGGTTCCGGTCTCTTTTTGTTTTTTCTCAGTTACATCAGAAACCAGACATAGCAAGCCGGTGACATCGCCGGTTTCATTCCTGAGCGGACTAAGGTTTGCCGATAACCAGTGAAGGGTGTTGCGTACATCCGTTTTTTGAATATCGGGAAAGACTGTATTTTTTCCGAAAAGGACTTCCGGTGCAATTTCAGGAACATGCGATGTAAAGCAGGCAAGAAGCTCGTAGCCGTCTGTTGTCATTGCCTCCGCAGCGGATATTCCGGTCAGTTTTTCCAAAACAGAATTCCAGTAAAGACATTGTGTATTGATGTCAAGAACAAGAACACCCATGCCGACCTGTGTCAGCGCTTCCCAGGATGAAACAGCCGCCGCCGACAATATAGACTGTAGCGTGTTGTGTTTTGGAAGAGGTACTTGTTTCACTCGGCTTATTTTAAAATCCATAAAGATCAAGGCAATTCAATCTGTGTAAAAAATCAGAGATTCGTTGCTTTAACAAATTTCTTCACCATTCTGACCTGGCCACAAACAGCATTGACAATATAGGTGGCTGATGGCAGATCGGCAGTCTGCAATTCGGTCATCCCTGTTTTTTCGGTTTGTACGGATTTAACAAGACGGCCGTCTGCAGTCATCACTGAAACTGAAAGCGGGTTTTCCAACCCTGTTGCAAAAATACGAATGGTTTGATTTGTAATAGTTATATCCAGTGGATTGGTGGAGGAAGATAAGTTTAGGCCTGTGGAGAAATCCTGTATCCAAAGAAGTCTTTGTGTTTTAGCTTTGCAGGCACCTTTACTGGCTGTGAGGGTCACAGGATGTGCTCCGGAAGCCATGTACCGGTGTTGCGGATTGCATTGCCCTGAGGTGTCTGTAGCATCACCAAAATCCCAGGTATAAGAGACGGCGTTAACCGATTCATTGATGAATGAAACGCTTTTTCCAACCGGAAGGTCGCTCAGGCTGTCCAGATAGCTAAATTCAGCAATAATCGAATCGGGTTCGCTGATTACAAGGCTGTCAACCGAGCGGCAACCCATTGTGTCCCGAACCCGGAGTATATAAATGCCTGCAGAAAGATTTTTCAATGTGTCGGGACTGATAGAAAAGGGCAAGGATATGCTGGAGTTGTTTCCCCCGTTCAAAGAGCCCGACCACCCGCCTGACAGTCCTTGAGGCAGGATAAGTGATCCGTCGCCTGAATTGTGGCAGGAAGCGGCACGCAATATGGTTTGTGGTCCGGTCCTGAACCGGATCCTGAATCGGGAAGGCATCCCCACCGTGCTTTGGCTGAACGTGAAAGTGAGGGATAGATTGGAACTGAGGTCGTACCGGTTTCCGGTCAGTTTATCTTCCAGCAGCATACATTCGCCGGATTGAAAGGCGGCAATGGAAGTGGTTGTGATTGTGTAATTACCTGCTATTCCGATAAGGGCATACAGGTCCATGCAGGTATCAAGTGAAGAAAGAGGCATGGCGTAAATGGAGAGTTGCTCGACAGGCGATACCTGTACATACAACTGACCTATGGAAGCAACCGGACTAAAAAGTTTCCAGGCATCAAGGTCTGAGTTGTAAGCAGTGGTTCCGGCTGAATCAAAACGCAGAACGATGTCGTCGGTGTTTCCATTTCCAGAGATGGAGAGCCTGAGGGCGTTGTTCATAGCATCTCCCCAAAGAGAGCTGAACAGGAATAGAAGGGTAGCTAAAGTTTTCATGTCATCCAAAAGTAATCTGCCCCGAAGAGATTGCAGCCTCATGTTTAATGGGATATTGTCAGATGTAAGAAATTCGTTCATTTTGGAAGAATCCCCGAAGCCCTTGCTCTTCCATGCATTGAAGGTCTATTACACCTAAAAAACCTCATCAGGAGCCACTTATTCGGCACTTGAAAATTGCAGATGTGTAAAAAAGGGGTATATTTGATATACCAGCTTGGATCTGGAAAACATCACAAAAAACATGATTTTGAGCCGGCTTCACCGGCTGGGACGGGCAGACGGGCTGTAAATGATGATTTGAACTTATCTAGTAGAAGTTCTTGTATTTAAGGAAGAAAAATAGGCCAGATAGTACTAATAAAGGGTTGTTTAGTGTGTAATTTATGATAAAACTCAAGACCGTTGTTCAGCAATTAACCGAGGAGCATTATCAGGGCCTGGTGTCCCAGTTTCAGAAAAGCCGTGCCGAAAAGTTCAGTTCGCTTCTCAAATACTTAAGGGAGTCGGAGCTGGATGAAGACGAGGTACCTGAAAAACTGTCCCTGAATAAAACAGCTTATTATACTCTCAAGTCAAGACTCTATGAAAAAATCCAGGAGTTCCTGTTTGAGAATGTACAGGATCCCCGCATCGAGCTTTTAAGCAATGTGGCCAATATCCACAATCTCATTTACAATACCCCGAAAGACACTGCAATAGCCATTCTGAAAAAACTGGAGAAGGAACTGGCCGAATACGACATGCCCAATGAGCTGATTTCGGTTTACAATGCCTTAAAAAAATTGCATTTATCATCTCCGAAGTATTATGAATATGCTCAGCTTTACAACAAGCATGTGGCATACACCATTGCGCTTGATAAGGCCGAAGACCTGTTATCCAGGTTTGTGAAGACTCTTGGTGATTTCCTGATTTCAAGAGATCCTGCCACAATTGAGATTCTTACCCTGATGAAGGCGGAGATGGCCAATGTATTCAGACTGTATGAATCGCATCACCTGGCCATTTACCGCAATATTCTGAACATTTCCTTTGCCTTGTATATTCCCGGTTATCAGCCTGCCGAAGACGAAATGACGGTTGAGGAGATGCTGAATGCCTCCACGAAAATATTTGATGACAATGTGCGGGATGCACATTATAAATTCCTCCGTTCTGTTTTTGATTTCCTGGCCTTTGAATATTATCATGGCCTCAAGCTATACAAGAATGAGGCGCCCTTTTTTGAAAAAATAAATGCGAGGCTGGATGCCTTTATGCTGGCTGATCATTGCTGTTTCAATGCGCGTTTTCTGATTTCAAAGGTAGAGCGCTATTCTTACCTCGGCATTACTGAAAAGCTGGAAGCCGAAAGCGATTCCATGATTACCGAAATAAGCAAGGAAGATACCGCCGGTTATGTTTACTGGAAAATGTTCAAGGCCTGTGCCTATTTTTATTCTCAGAAATACTCAGAAGCTGCCAAGTGCCTGAATGACGCCCTGAATGATGTAAGCTTTAAAAATATGCTTTTTGCCGAAGTGGAGGTAAAACTGTTCCTGGCACTTAATTATTCGATGGTAAATAAGTACGAGCAGGCCGAAATCCTCATCAAAAGCATTTCCAGAAAATTGAATGAAAAGGAAGAGGAAAACTGTGAAAATGTACAATCTTTTATCCGGATGCTTAAACTCCAGATGAGTTCAGGTACAAAAGGGGTGGAAGATAAAATTAAAAAGCTCCGGGATAAATTCCTCCAGCAGAACGAAGGACGGAATAAAATACTTTCTTTTTTGAAAATGGATGATGCTTTCATTGCTGAACTTTCCAGAAGCATCAAACGGGTGAATGCCTAAAGTAAATCCAGATGCACTTGCGTAAGCGGTTTGTTCAGGAATTTGGAAACAAATTTTCCTTTGCTTGCCTTTTCAATGTCGATGGGATTGATAGATGTTGTTAGCATCACAATCTTGACCGGTTCGCTCTGACGAACGGCGATCTTTTCGAATTCTTCCAGAAACTGGAAGCCATCCATCATAGGCATATTGATATCCAGGAAAATCACCTGGGGAAACAGGGCATCCGGTACATTGGTAGACCGGTTCAGGTTCTGATAGAATTCGAGGGCGCTTTTCCCGCTCGTATGAACATATACGTTGTCCGAGAACCCACAACCTTCAATCATTTTCTGATTGATAAAATTGTCAATCTCGTTGTCGTCTATCAACATCACCGAAGAATACTTGGATGCGGTTTTTTTCTTGAAAGCCATACGAAGAGCGGAATTAGGTAATGAATGAAGATGCCTTTATCCGGAAAATATTCAATCCTTTTATTTGAGACACCCCTGCGAAGATAAGAAAATTTGTCAAAAATAACAACCTTCGGTTCCCTTGAAATAGGAAAGCCTAATTCATACGGGGCGCAATTTTCCAGTCAGTTCTCCGAGCAGACGTTCGAGTAAATCAAAATTTTGCTTGATTAAGGGCTTGGACATCCATTTGATCACATGACTGTTCTTGCCCAGGCCGGTCTCCCGATAAGGATCAAACCCACCAGACAACACAACCACCCGGCAATTGTTTTTTATCCTTTCTGACAGTGTGGCATACTGCATCAGGAAATCCTCTCCGTTTAGTACCGGCATATTCATATCCAGGAAAATAATATCAGGTATCTCCATGTCGCCCGAAGTGTCTTCATCGGCTTTGCGAAGATAGTCGATGGCCTTGGTGGAGTTCTGGAAGACATGAACCGTTTCGGCAAAATCATAATTAAGAATCATTTTTTTGTTGACGAAATTGTCGATTGAGCAATCATCAACGAGCATGGTAATTCTTTTCTTTTTCATATAGTTGGTATAAACGGTTGAGATGATTGTGTGCAGCAATAATTGGTTGCCGGGTCAAAGATGCGATGGATGACCGGCCTTGTAAACTGAATAGCACCGAACTTTTGCCAGATGTAAGAATGTGATCAAATATGTTTGCAAGCCTTAATCAGCAACAGTTCCCGAATTCAGCAGAAAACTTACATCCGCAAGAGCGAAGCACAGATCGAGAAAATAAAACGACAGAGATGCCCTTGCTTTGTGAAAAGAAAATCCAGCACTCACTAAAAAATAAAAGTCATGAAAACGAAACTCCTCTCTGTCATTTGTACTGTTGGCTTCATGTCACTCGCAACAGTTTCTCCCGCAGCCATGTTAAGAAAATCGGGAAACCCGGTGCATTCAAAACTAAATTCCAAATGTCTGGCGCTTTCCTGTTCAGCCAGTTCGGAGGGAGAACCGATGAAAGGCGTCACACTTAAGTTATATAAAGGAAGCAGACTAGTATCCAAAATACCTGCTACCGGAATTCGGCCCGCTTCTTTTGTGCTGGAGCAAAATACCGGGTATACCCTTTATTATTCAAAACCAGGCTATCTCGACCGGATCATTCAGATCAACACGACGTTGCCGGAAGATGTTTCTCCCAATCCCATTTTTCTTTTTGATGTGGAAATGGAGATGCTCACCCTGGAGATGGAATCAACAGTTTCTGATTTCCCTGCCGGAATCATTTCATACGATCCCGAAACAGAGAAGTTTGAACGAAGCGAAGTATATTCACAGGGAATCCGTAAGCTCAAAAGCAATTTGGAACTTACAAGCAGTACAGAAAGCCGGAAAAGCGAAAGAAAGAAATAATACCCCTACTCCAGAGAAAGAGGATTGGCCAGATTGGTATATGAGATGATATCCATCTTCACCGATCCCACCAGCACATTGGCCTGGGCACGGATCGGGATATGGTTCTTGTCGTCGGAGATCCACACATTCAGGTCTTCCTCTTTCTTAAAAACCCTGCCCTTCTGAACGATAGGGCGGAATTTCAGGCACCTGACTTTACCCACATCTGTGGTAATTGTTTCCTTGCCCACGTATTTGATCTTCAAAGGCCATACTTCATTATCAATGAAGCTGTTCACGGCAAAAACATCGCCTTCCTTTGCATTGCTGAGATCCATCGTGCGGGCGAAATAATAAGCCGACAGCATATCCTGTGTATAATCGGGTATCTGAAATAACTTTCCGTTGCTGCTGACCTGGTCTTTGCCATAAGCCTGTTTCTGGCTGAATTTGTATCCACCCTCATCCACCTTCCGGATAAACACAACCGGACAAAGCGCTTCTTCATCTATAAAGGATTCATAACGATCCCGGACTTTGAAAAACCAGTCGAATGCTCCCTTACTGGTTCCCACACCCACCACATGAAGGGTGCTTCGGTTGTTCAGGATTTTGTTTTCGTCTGTCACAGAAATAACAGCCTCTCCCGCATCGATCACACCGTAGTGAATGCGGAATTTAATTTCTTCTCCTCTTTTAAAACTTTCGTTTTTGACAGTGCGGAATTCCGTCCGTGCAGGTTGCCCGGAAGAAGCAAAACTAAATGTGTTAAAGGTCAGGGTCAGAAAACCGAGAGCGGAAAAAAGATATTTTTTCATGAGATGGCAGGTTCTTACGCTACATTCATTCAAAGCACGTGCCAGGATCATTTTGTTTTCAGATTACAATGTTTACTATTTTATTGGGTACAACTATTATCTTTTTGGGTGCTTTCCCATCCAGTATTTTCTGCGTTTGCTCTTGTGCAAGGACCTCTTTTTCAATGGATTCCTTTGAAAGACTAAGATCCAATTCGATGAAAAACTTGGTTTTCCCGTTCAGCGAAACAGGGTAATTGAATGCTGTCTCCACAGTATGTTTTTCTTCATAAACCGGGAATCGGGCGAATGTAATGCTGGTGGAATGGCCCAGCAATTTCCACAATTCCTCACAGATATGGGGGGCATAAGGGGAAACGAGGATGGCCAGAGGCTCCAGTACCTGTCTTTTATTGCATTTGAGCTCAGTCAGCTCATTCACACAAATCATGAAATTACTCACCGAAGTATTGAATGAATACCGCTCCATATCGTCCTGCACTTTTTTAATGCTCCTGTGCAGTGATTTCAATTCAGCCTTCGAAGCGGGTTCATCGCTGACGATAAACTTGAAGGATGCATCGTGGTACAATTTCCACAGCTTACGGATAAAACCTGAAACACCGGTAATGCCATTCGTATTCCAGGGTTTGCTCTGCTCAAGAGGGCCGAGGAACATTTCATAGAGGCGCAGGCAGTCGGCTCCGAATTGTTCGCAGACGAGATCAGGGCTCACCACATTATGCTTTGATTTCGACATTTTTTCTACTTCTCCTGCGCAAATGTATTTTCCATCTTCTAAAATGAATTTAGCATTTTTAAACTCTTCTCTCCAGGCTCTGAATTTTTCAGTATCGAGTTCATTGTTGGTAACAATGTTTACATCTGCATGAAGTTTGGAAAGAGTTGGGTTCTTTTCAAATGCTTCAATTTCTGATCCGGTTATATTGTTGGATGCAAGAAGCTGTTTCAGAATGGTGATGCCTTCATTCTTTGGCTTTGACAAAAATGCATCTGCCAATCCTGCAGAAAGAAATGTATTAATTGCATCCAAACGATAAACAAAACAGGATGTACCTTGTATCATCCCCTGGTTAATCAGTTTCTGAGCCGGCTCTTCCACCTTCACAAACCCACGATCCTTCAGAAACTTGGTCCAGAACCTGACATACAGCAAATGCCCGGTGGCATGCTCCGAACCGCCGATATACAGATCCACATTTTTCCAGTAATCCATCGCTTCAGGAGATGCAAAAGCCTGATCGTTGTGTGCATCCATATAGCGGAGGTAATACCAGGAAGACCCCGCCCAACCTGGCATGGTGGTGGTTTCATAGCTGTACTGTCCTTTGTATTTCCAGTCTTTCGCCCGGCCCAGCGGAGGCTCACCGCTTTCGGTAGGCAGGAAAGAATCAATCTCAGGCAATACCAGGGGAAGATCTTTTTCTTCAAGGGTATAAGGGATGCCATCCTTGTAATACACCGGGATGGGTTCGCCCCAATAACGCTGCCGCCCGAAAGCAGCATCGCGCAGCCGGTAATTGGTTTTGCCCTTGCCCAGATTTTTCTTTTCAATCTCTTCTATAGCTCTGCGTATACCTTCTTTCACATCCAGCCCGTCGAGGAAGCCTGAATTGATGAGCTTGCCTTCTTTTGCATCGTAGCTTTCCTCACTGATATCGCCACCCGATACAACCTGGGGGATGGGCAGCTTAAAGTGTTTCGCAAATGCATAATCGCGTGAGTCGTGTGCAGGCACCGCCATGACCGCTCCCGTACCATATCCGGCCAAAACATAATCGCCGATCCAGATCGGAATCTGTTTTCCGGTAAAAGGATGAATGGCATAAGCTCCGGTAAACTGACCGCTGATCTTCTTCACATCGGCCTGACGTTCGCGTTCGGACCGGTTCTTGGCGAAAGCCACGTATTCATCCACCGCCTTTTTCTGATCAGGCGTAGTAATTTTTTCAACAAGTTCATGTTCCGGAGCAAGCGTCAGAAAAGAAACACCGAAAATGGTATCGGGCCTGGTGGTGAAGACTTCTATTTCGGCTTTGGGATTCTGGACTTCAAACTTCAGTGAAGTGCCGGTGCTTTTTCCGATCCAGTTTCTCTGCGACTCCTTCATGCTTTCGCTCCAGTCAAGGGCTTCCAGATCATTCAGCAAGCGCTCCGCATATGCTGTGATTCGCATACTCCACTGAGGCATTCGTTTTCGTTCCACCGGATAGCCGCCTCTTTCCGACACACCTTCTTTCACTTCATCATTGGCCAGCACTGTTCCCAGTGCAGGGCACCAGTTCACCCAGGCTTCACTCAGGTAAGCAAGCCGGTAGTTCATGAGCAGACTTTGTTTTTCGCTTTCAGAGAATTGTTTCCATTCGCCTGCTGTAAATATTTTTGTTTCTTCACTGGCAGCCCTGACTGCGCCATTCCCATCTGTTTCGAACATCGCAAGGAGAGAAGAAACCGGCTCGGCTTTGTTTGTCTTTAAGTTATACCAGGATTGATAAATCTGAATGAAAATCCATTGCGTCCATTTGTAATAGGACGGATCCGAGGTGCGTACTTCGCGGTCCCAGTCGAACGAGAAACCGATCTTGTCCATCTGCTCCCTGTAACGGCTGATATTGATTTCGGTTGTTTTTTTAGGATGCTGTCCGGTCTGAATGGCATATTGCTCTGCCGGCAGTCCGAAAGAATCAAAGCCCATGGGGTGCAATACATTAAAGCCGTTCAGTCTTTTGTAGCGCGCCACAATGTCGGACGCAATATAGCCCAGGGGATGGCCGACATGCAAACCGGCTCCGGAAGGATAGGGAAACATATCGAGCACATAATATTTTGGTTTGGAGGCATCACCGTCTGCACGGAATGTCTTGTTCTTTGCCCAGTATTGCTGCCATTGCTTTTCAACTTCCCTGAAATTGTATTCCATAACCCCTTTTTGCTTAGAATTTTAGGCTATGAAATTAAGGATTATTTTCCTTCTTCAGGGAAAGAGCCCGTTTCAGAGGATTTGCGTAATTTTGCAGTCCTCTCAGAAGTGTCAGACCGCTCTGAAAGATGTGAAGATGCAGAAACTCGAATTGACACTCAACCCTTTTACACAATGGATGCACGTGGGAGGAAAGCCGCTGATTATCAGTGGGCCCTGTGGTGCTGAAACCGAAGTGCAGGTCATGGAAACCGCACGCGGACTGGCCTCTTTGGGCCGTGTAAGTATTTTCAGGGCTGGAGTCTGGAAGCCGCGTACCCGGCCTAATTCCTTTGAAGGGGCTGGCAACAAGGCTCTTGCCTGGTTGGCCCGTGTCAAGGAGGAAACCGGCATGCTTACCGCTGTGGAAGTGGCTACTGCCAGCCATGTAGAGTTGGCCCTGAAGCATGGTATCGATGTGCTTTGGATAGGGGCGCGCACGACAGTCAATCCCTTTTCTGTCCAGGAAATTGCCGAAGCCCTGAAGGGAACCGATATTCCTGTAATGGTCAAGAACCCCGTCCACGCTGATATACAACTGTGGATCGGAGCTCTCGAACGGATCAACCTTGCTGGTATTACCCGATTGGCAGCAGTGCACAGAGGGTTTTATACAAGTGATAAATCCTGTTATCGCAATATCCCGAAATGGGAAATACCCATCGAGCTCCGTACCCTCTGTCCCGACCTGCCTGTCATCTGCGATCCCAGCCATATCTGCGGACGAACGGATACCCTGGCTCAGGTGGCCCAGAAGGCACTGGACCTGAATATGGCAGGATTGATGATCGAAGCCCATGTGAATCCTGCCTCCGCTCTGAGCGATGCCAAGCAGCAGATCACGCCTGCAGAACTCGGATCTTTGCTTGCTTCACTTTCCATACGTGATGTGAGTTCGGGCAACAAGGCGTTTACAGACAAACTCGGGCAGATGCGCCTGGTGATTGATGAGGTAGATGATCAGCTTATCCGTCTGCTTTCACGCAGGATGGAAACGGTGGAGCAGATAGGTGAATATAAATATGAAAACAATGTAACGGTATTTCAGCTCGAACGCTGGCTTGAGATTCTGCGCTCACGCATGGCTTCCGGTGAGGCACAGGGCCTTGATCAAACATTTATCAAGGAGTTGTGTGAGTTGCTTCATAAAGAATCGATCCGCAAGCAAACGGAAATCCTGGAAGTGAGATTAAAGAATGACTCAGGAGAGAAGCCTTATCGCTTCAAATAAACAGGGTTTTACCAAATTCAGTGCATGAAATACATAACTCTTACAGGAAAACTGCAAGCTCTTTTTTTTCTTCCTTTTGTCTATTTTCTATTCTCTTTCTCTGAGGATGTAGTGTATACTCCCGACAAACCGCCGGGGGCCAATGTGCGATACATCTTCAAAAACATTTCCTATGGGCCTGATCCGG
Source organism: Bacteroidia bacterium (assembly GCA_035999585.1). GTDB lineage: Bacteria > Bacteroidota > Bacteroidia > Palsa-965 > Palsa-965 > Palsa-965. Next base: position 11,324 of record DASYGQ010000224.1, read on the forward strand.
CAAATACAATGGATCTGGCTCTTCCCAGCCACCGGAGCTGTGCAAAAACACCTCTTATCGTGTTTATTCATGGAGGGGCCTGGGTGTTTGGCGACAAGAGGTTTTTCCGCCGTGAGATCCGGATGTTTGCTGATTCTGGATTTGCCTGTGCCAGCATCAATTACAGGCTGGCAAGCACGGAAAGAAACATTCACCACAAGGAGATCACTTCCGACATCCTGCGTGCTCTGGACTACCTCAAAAAACATGCAGCCGCATTCCAGATTTCACCGGTGCGCGTCGGATTGATGGGCCACAGTGCAGGTGGTCACCTGGCCATGATTGTGTCTTATACACTCAATGCCGACCATCGCATCAAAGCCGTCGTTTCCTGGTCGGGCCCCAGCAATTTTCTTGATCGTCGTCAGCCAAACGGCAGAGGCGGTCCTAATTTCCTGGCAACCTATAGCGGCACCCTGCTCAAAACCAAAGCCGATACCTTGCTTTGGAGGAGGGAAAGCCCGTATTACATGGTTCAGCGCAACTCCATTCCAACAATGCTGATTCAGGGTGAGCTGGATCCTCTGGTGCCTCCCGCACTGGCTGTATCTATGGATCAAAGACTGGACTCATTGGGTGTGAAAAATTCTTATCAGCTCCTTCGGGGATGCAGTCACATCTATGCCGGCCCCGGTTTGACAAAAGCCCGTGTTTCCACTTGCAACTGGTTTAAGAAATACCTTTGATCCTTCATTTGATCTTTCTGCAAATCCGAAAGGCTGTGCCATTTCCGGCAAAACCTTATTGCAGGTATGTTTTTTTTCTGAGAATTTTCTATCGGAAGCTTATCTGACGCTAACCCGACTTCGGTATTAAGCATTTCCTGTCAGATCTCCTGTTTTGTGGAAGAACAAAGATTCATTTCACACGAACATACCTGTATCGCCCGCTTTGTTTGTCAGAAAGATGGAAACGGAATAAACATATATCGGAGAGGAAGCCCTTTTATAAGACGTTGCAGAGCAAGCAACATCTTATAATTGCCCCTTATCAGACCTTGCAGAGCGGACAACACCTTATAATTGCCCCTTATCAGACGTTGCGTGACAGACATCATCTTATAATTGCCCCTTATCAGACCTTGCAGAGCGGACATCGTCTTATAATTGCCCCTTATCAGACCTTGCAGAGCGGACATCGTCTTATAATCGCCCCTTATCAGACGTTGCATAGCACGCAACATCTTATAATTGTCCCTTATCAGACGTTGCATATCACGCAACATCTTATAATTGTCCCTTATCAGACGTTGCATAACACGCAACATCTGATATTGCCGGAATGTTGACAAAGATTGCTGAAAATCAGTGCTGAGGTGACCCTTATTCCGGAGCGGAGTCGGGAAGAGGAGGAGGAACTTTGGTTTTGGGCTTACGTTTTCCGTAATGATTGGTGTAGGTAACGAAGAAAGTCCCTGAAAAGGTATGTGTGCTTCCGCCGGAAAAGGAATAGTCACGGCTGATGTCGTTAAGTCCCACATCAGCTCTGTATTCCACTCCGAACGAATCACCATCTCTCAAAAGAAATCGTGTTCCGCCTCCCGCAATCAATCCGTAATCGATGCGTTTATAGGAATTAATATGCTCTTCACCGTACCTGAGTCCATAAGGTTCCAGAAAAAGATCGCTTTGCTGAATCAAGCCCCCGGCAAAAATACCGGCCTCTGCGAAATACTGTATTTTCTTTCCGAAAACCGCACGAAGTGTTAATGGAATTTCCAGGTATCCGAAACTTCTTTTGTCCTGAAACACATATTCTTCATTTCCCAGCTCATCATGAGTAGCCGTGGAGTGTGCTCCTTTTCTATCGAAGTACAAACCCGAGCCGATCGTAAAAACATTCTTTAAGTTGTAACGAAAAAACATACCCGCTCCAAAGTTGGCTGCAGGCACATCGTATTTCCTGATGAAGGCGTTTCCGAAAAGAATATTCACACTGGGGCCGGCCTGAACACCCAGGTCGAATTTTTTCCGGAGAAGGCTCAGTGAGTCTATTTCAGGAGGCAATGATTTACTCTGGGCATGGCCTTGAAAATGAACTGCCTGTATAAACAAAAGACAAAGAAAAATGGGTCGGATCATGAATGAGAGTTCAAGCTAATCAAAAGTGCCGAGGTAAAAAAATGTCGATAACCTGAACGGGCACCGGATATTCCAACGCTGTATTTTCCTTATTATTGTTGCCTCATGATCAAACGCTGGAGCATACGGGAAAATACGGAGCCGGCAGCAGTCGAAAACCTGTCAGCTGCCCTCAATGTAAGTCCGGTCATTGCCAGACTTCTGGTGCAGCGAAGCATTCGTAACTTCGACGAAGCCAAGCTGTTTTTTCGCCCCGATCTGAGTCTGTTGCATGATCCTTTTCTGATGAAGGACATGGACAAAGCTGTGAACCGGATCGATGCAGCGATGGCCAGTCACGAAAAGATCCTGATCTACGGCGATTACGATGTGGATGGCACCACGGCTGTTGCACTTGTTTACTCTTTTCTCAAAACCCTATATCCGCATCTTGCTTATTATATCCCCGACCGCTACAAAGAAGGCTATGGTATCTCTTTTGCCGGAATTGATTATGCAAAAGAAAATGGCTATTCGCTCATCATAGCGTTGGACTGTGGCATCAAATCGATTGATAAAGTGGCCTATGCCTCCGAACGGAATATTGATTTCATCATTTGTGATCACCATCGACCGGGTGCGGAGCTTCCGGTTGCAGTGGCTGTGCTTGATCCCAAGCGATCCGACTGCTCTTATCCATACGATGAGCTGAGCGGTTGTGGCATCGGGTTCAAGCTTGCCCAGGCGTATGCACTTCACAAAGGAATTGCAATTGATACACTGGAATGTTATCTGGATCTGGTTGCTGTGAGCATCGGTGCTGATATCGTTCCCATCACCGGCGAAAACCGGATTCTTGCCTATCATGGTCTGAAGCGTATCAACTCCAATCCGCGTCAGGGCTTCCGTACGATACTAAGTCTTCTCAAAGTCAAAAAGGAACTGACGATCACCGATCTGGTTTTTATGATTGCTCCGCGCATCAATGCCGCCGGCCGTGTGGAAAGCGGGACCCGTGCGGTGGATCTGCTGGTTGCTGAAAATGAAGAAGCTGCTCAGGTAAACGGACTGCATATCAATCAGAACAATACCGACCGGCGTGACCTGGACATGACGATCACGCAGCATGCCTTGCTGATGATCGAAAATAATCCGGATATGCAGAAGCGCAAATCCACGGTTGTGTTTCATGCTGAATGGCATAAAGGAGTTGTTGGTATTGTGGCATCCCGGCTGACGGAAAGGTATTACCGTCCCACCATTGTGCTTACGCAATCCGATGGATTGATCACCGGATCGGCCCGTTCTGTCAAGGATTTTGATGTATACGAAGCCATTGATGCCTGCAGTGAACTGCTTGTACAGTTTGGTGGCCATAAATATGCAGCCGGGCTCACAATGAAACCGGAGAATCTGGAGGCTTTCGTCAGTAAGTTCGAGATGATCGTGAGCTCTACTATTGAAGAACATCTGCTCACACCGGAAATTGAAATCGATGCCGTGATCGGACTGGAAGAAATTGATATGAAACTCCACCGCATCCTGAAACAGTTCGCACCATTTGGTCCGGGTAACATGGCTCCCGTGTTCATGAGCAAAAACCTGAGCGATCGCGGTTATGCCCGCATCGTCGGAAACAACCACCTAAAGCTGGATGTGCTCAACTCCGGCAATCCAAAGCAGGTTATTGCAGCCATTGCCTTCGGGCAGGGAGAACACCTGGATTCCATTTCCCGGAAAATTCCTTTTGATATGTGTTATTCGCTGGAAGAAAATGAATACAACGGAGTTGTTTCATTGCAGCTGAATGTGAAGGATATAAAAGTCTGATGAATACTTATTTCAGAATCACTCTTCCCAGCAAAGCGGCAAACGATTTTTTGGCCTGCACCAGTAATTGCTGTTCCTGAACGAGGATGAGTTGTTCCTCGTAATTACCGCTTTCCTTAAGCCGTTTCTGGTTGTCATGGATCATTTTTTCGATCTTGCGTATTTTCAACGCATAGATTGCATGGCAAACGCTTTTCTTCAGTTCCCCTTTTGAGCCTTCGGTGATCACTTCAATGTCGTGCTTGTCCCAGTTGGCCAATGAATAAGGAGTGCTGATGATTTCGACGGTTGCCTTTGATATCTCCGGGTCAGGGTGCTGGATGAAATAATTGGTATCCGGAATTTCATCCTCCTTCAGAATAAATTCCTGAAAAAGCTTGCGGTAAACAGGATTTTCAAATTCGATGTTATCACCATGCACTTCATGAACGACATATTCGCTTACACTTACCTCTACCACCTCTTTTTCTCCTGATTCGGTTTCTGTTTCGATGTCGATCTTTTCCTTGCCATAGTTCATCATAACACGGATGAGGTCTTTCTCCTGGTGCTCGGCATCCGACTCTGTTATTTTAGGGCTGACCTTCTCACCGTCGGGAAGCGAAAGCAACTCAGAAGGGACGGAAAAAGAATGCTCGTCCTGCTGTTCCCTGTTTTCTTGTTGCGGTTTATCGTACTGTTTCTTACGACGTAGTTTGTTCAGTTCCGAAAGTAGTGCCTGCTCGTCCACATCCATGATGCGGCTGCATTCCTTGATGTAGACTGAACGGTAAATGGGTTCAGGGATAAGCGAAATGCTCTCGACCATGTCTTTGATGAGCCCGGCTTTCTTAATGGGGTCATGAGCGGACTCACTATAGAGCAGTTGTGCTTTGAAAGCAATGAAATCCTTTGAGTTCTCCTTGATGAATGTTTTAAGTTCTTCTCCACTGACACGTTTCGAAAAGGAGTCGGGATCTTCTCCGTCAGGGAAAAGCAGAACTCTGACATTCATTCCTTCTTCCAGAATGAGGTCGATACCCCGGAAGCTGGCCTTGATGCCGGCGCTGTCGCCATCAAACAGAATAGTGATATTATTGGTATACCTCCGGATGAGACGGATCTGGTCAACGGTAAGAGCGGTACCTGAGGATGCCACGACATTCTCAATGCCGGCCTGGTGCATGGAGATGACATCGGTGTATCCTTCTACGAGAAAGCAATTGTCATCCTCGCTGATGCGCTTCTTGGCAAAATACAAACCGTAGAGCACCTTGCTCTTGTGATAAATATCGGTTTCCGGAGAGTTGATGTATTTGGCAACCTTCTTATCTGTTTTCAGTGTTCGGCCACCGAAAGCGATGACACGGCCGCTGACATTGTGTACAGGGAAGATAACACGGGCCGAGAAGCGATCGAAAAAGCGGGGCTGCTGTGGGCTTCCCGCGCTCGCTTGGGGAGGATCCTCTTCCTTGGAGATGGTAAGTCCGGCTTTGACCAGGTACTCGAGTTTGTGTCCGGCTTTGATGGCGGCATCACTGAAGCCGCGCCACTGATCGAAACTGAATCCGAGCTGGAATTTCTCAATGGTTTTATCGCTGAAGCCACGTTCTCTGAAATAACTCAGCCCTACAGATTTGCCTTCATCGGTATCCCAAAGATTTTCGGTGAAGTTCTTTTGTGCGAAGGAGCAGACCACGTATAAGCTTTCGCGTTCATTGTTGGCAATGACTTGTTCGGGTGTTTGTTCCTGCTCTTCAATTTCAATGTTGTATTTTTTGGCAAGCCAGCGAAGGGCTTCGGGGTAGCTGAGCTGCTCATGCTCCATGATGAAATTAACCGAGTTGCCTGCCTTGCCACAGCCGAAGCATTTGTATATGCCTTTGACCGGAGAGACATTGAAAGAGGGTGTTTTTTCATTGTGGAAAGGACAAAGCCCGATCATGTTGGCGCCTCTTTTTTTGAGGGAAACGAACTCACCCACCACCTCGTCGATCCGGGCAGCTTCAAAAATGGTGGATATCGTTTCTTTTGGAATCATGATCTGTACTGTACGAGGAATCGCTTAGTTTGAATAGGTTTGCTATTTCCCGCTTTCTTTTTTCTCATTGTAATTCATCTCCCTGCTGAGGGTTCCATCCGGGTTGTAATATTTCCATACGCCGGTCATCTCTCCATCCTTATAGGTTCCTTCATACATCTTTTTCCCGTCTTCATAATAAACAACGGCTTTGTGATCGCGTTTTCCGTGGGTGAAAAAACCCTCGCTCTGTGTTTTTCCGGAAGGAAAAAAGGCCACCCATTCACCTTCGCGTTTTCCGCCGGCGTAAAAACCTTTCATCTGAATGACACCATTCGGATAGCGCATGACGAAGTCTCCGTCTTTGAGTGTATCGAAGGCGGCATGGGGCTCCACCACATCCGGTTTTATCTCTGGGGTGACTGTTATCGTGGACGGTGCGCTTGTGCCTTTGTTATCCTTTGTGCCTCCTGTGCAGGAGAAGAGCAGGGCGGTCAGACAAAAGCAGAAAAGGAGTGTTTGGATCTGTTTCATTTTTTGAAAAACAAGGTTGTTTATTTTTTTCGTTCCGTTGTGTAAATCACCAGCTGTTCAAGGGAGTGACGTGCATCGGTTTCGGGCAGAGTGCGCAGCAGGGTGATGGCCTGGTCGCGGTATTCAAGCATCTTACCCCTTGTGTATTCAATGCCGCCGCTCTGGATTACGAACCGGATTACTTCGGCAACCTTAACCGGATCTTCGTTATTGTTTTTCACGATGTTGATGATCCGTCTTTTATCTGAAGCAGAAGCATGATTCAATGCGTAAATGAGCGGGAGCGTCATTTTCTTTTCTTTGATATCGATGCCGGTGGGTTTACCGATATCATCACCGCTTCCAAAATCAAAGAGGTCGTCTTTGATCTGAAAAGCGATTCCCGTCAGTTCGCCGAAGAGCTTCATCTTTTCCTGCATGGACTCGTCGGCTCCGGCGGTGGCTGCACCGCATGAACAGCAAGAGGCTATGAGCGAGGCTGTTTTCTGACGTATGATTTCAAAATACACTGGTTCGGCAATATCAAGACGGCGGGCTTTCTCGATCTGGAGAAGCTCGCCTTCGCTCATTTCGCGGACGGCATTGGATACAATGCCTAGCAGACGGAATTCGCTGTTGTTGACAGAAAGGAGCAGGCCCTGAGAAAGCAGGTAATCACCTACGAGAACCGCAATCTTGTTTTTCCAAAGAGCATTGACGGAAAAAAATCCGCGCCGGAGATTGGAGTCATCAACCACATCATCATGCACTAATGTGGCCGTGTGAAGCAGTTCGATGAGAGCGGCAGCACGGTAGGTTGATTCGGTAATCTGACCACAGGCCTTGGCCGAAAGAAATACAAAGAGAGGCCGTAGCTGCTTGCCTTTTCTGCGAACAATGTAGTGTGTGATTTTATCGAGCAGTGGCACAGAACTTTTCATGGAAGCGAGGAACTTCTCCTCAAATTCGTCCATTTCCCTGGTGACAGGAGCCTTTATCTGATCGATTGAATGCATAGGTATATGAAGAAGTCAAAAATAAGCAATATAATGCCAGCTTCTGCCACTGCTGCAAGGCCCCTGCCTATAGGGAAACCCTGCCGAAACGGTAGTACTTGCCCCGTCTTGAAAAGAGGATGAGGTCTTTATCGCTGATTTTTTTATTCATTTTAGGTTCAAACCAAGATGCATTTTTCTTGGAGTGGTTGTCAAGCAGCTGAGTCCTTTGCGTGTTACCATGAAGATCCATGGAAACCATAACAACGACTGACCGGCCGGGGTTATTCATGCTGGAAATATGACCATGTTCAATTTCAGATTCAGGACGGTGTACGTTTTCGGCATTGTCGTTATAAATGAAATGCAGCATGTTTCCACCGTCCACCAGCACATAGGAAGAGTAGGGGCCTCCGTCATTCACGGAATGCTGGTATTTCCCGATTTTCTTGAGCAGGCCGATTTGCCCTTTGGAATCAAAACCCACAACGATTATATCGTTGTAATAATAATGATACGTATAATTATAGGAGTGTGAAGCGGGGTTGTAATAGGATACTACATCCATGTAATATTGTTCGGCCACCATAATGGCGCTGCCATCTTCCCGCAGCAGCAAATGACCGATGTCGAAATTATAAAGCTCACGGCCTTTATCGATTTTCCGTTCCGACATGAATTCCATTAGGAAATCCTTGTCGAACTCCCGGACATTTTTTTCCGATACTTCCTTGGTGTTCTTATCGATCTTCAGAAAAAAAACGCCAGCCTGGCTGGTCTCCGAGCTTTTTGAATAAAAGCCTGTGCAGATGAGGTCGCCGGCGGGGTTGAGATTGAACGCCACATCGGAAATGAACTTGTCGCCCAGATCCATTTTGTATTCCTTGAGTTTGTCTTCCTTGAAGAAATAAGCCAGGATACTATAGATGTGGCTGGGCTTATGCCGCTCCATTTCTTCTTTATTCTTATCAATGCTGGCCAGCATAAACACGTTGCCTTCGTTGTCGACCCGGTAGCTGCTCACGTGAAATTGCTTGTCTTTGTAGGGAAGCTCCAGGCTTTTCGACCACAGGGTGTTCAGATTTTCGTCAATGACTTTATATGAAAATTTCTCGTTGGCATACTTATCGAACGGTTCATTGTGGTAGATAAGGATGTGTGTATTGTCTTCCGATAGTACAAAATCAAATGAGCCCTTGTTGCGGCGGCTTCCCGAATCAATGCTGTCAAGGCAATGGAAATTATTGTCCATGGTGCCGTCTTCGCTCATGGATTGCGCATAGGCAAAATACTTTTGTTTGTTTTTGCTGTAAAAAGAGGTGAACACCAGAAAACGGTTCTGCAGATAAAAGATCCGTTCGATCTTGGGTGTGCGGAATTTGCCTGCACCCAGGAAGAAACGTTCAAAAAGGGATGTTTCCTCACTTTGTGGAGGAAGGTGAAATTCCCGGGAGCTGATAAACCCCAGGCTTTGTTTGGCATAGGTTTCAAGGTAAAAACGGGGCTGTGCCCTGGATCCCTTCATACGGAGCTTCAAGGCATAGACCCGGGCATCATTGCCGCCAATGATGTTCTCAATATAACTGAATTTGGGTGTGGCCACCTGCTGCCCGCCCCAGGCGACGTCAATCTGTGCCTTGAGATTCAGGCTTGTAAGGGCAAGTAAGGCCAAAACAAGGTATTTTTTCATAGAGGGGCCCGAAGACCTGCTTTTATCCTTCAAAGTTACCATTTTGATTCGAAGGCTTGCCCCGGAATGAGGGGAAATAAGTTTGAAAAAAGCCACATACCTGCATTTTATAAGGCCTTGTTTATTGAAAAATAAGCGGAATTAGCTTAAATTTGGTTAAGTATGAAAAGCCTGACTGCTCTTTCCGTTGTGTTCCTTCTTCTGTCCGGAGACAGCCCTAGTTTGTATTCGCAGAACGGCAGTTCGGGATATGAGCGTGTGAATGTGTTTGGAGAGCAGCATATTTCTTCGCAAAGCCGAAAGCCCGGTGAAACAATTGAGCCCGTCATGCCTTCCTGGGACGTAAAGTTCTGCCCAACGGCACTCGTCAGAGGTGAAGTGCCCATCTATTGCGAACACCGGCTCAGCAACCGCTACAGCATTGAGGCTGCACTGGGCATTACGTTTGAGGATTATTTTCGTGAAAATATACTGGAAGGAAAACCTTTGTTCCCCAAACCTGCCAATGAAGACCGGCTGAGCGGGATTACCTCCAGGCTTGGCCTCCGTTATTTTTTTCGAAAGCGGGCGCCTTCCGGAATGTACCTTTCTCCCGAACTGGAGTATAAGAATTACCGCAAGGACGTGCACGGAGTTTACCTCGATTCCGATGGACGTTATACATCAGGTAAGCTGCGCGACCAGCAGTCGTATTCTGAACTGAAGGTGCTTCTGGGTTTTCAGAATACCGAGAATTATGAGCACGATTTTCTGTTTGACTGGTTTGTGGGCTTTGGGCTGCGGGCCGGCGCGGAAGACAATGTATCCATCGATGAATTGAATGCCGGAGTTATCAAAAACCGGCATGTGAATGTGCTTGCTCCGGTACTCTCTTTTGGCCTCAAACTGGGCCTTGGACTTTAAAGAAAGATCCCCATTATTCCTCCTCCTTTTCTTTTTATTCTGTTTTTTAGTAACACCGTTTTGAAAGCTGTTTTATTCGATAAAAGCTGCAACAAAAAGGAGAGTGTTCACGTAAAAAAAAACATCACGACAATTCTCATTCCAAACGCATCAATCAAATTCTCAAATGGCTAAGGCAGCCATTTTATTCCCTGGCCATGAACATCCGTCCCTGCAATCTTTTGTTTTTTTTCTGGATGGTTCTCTGTATTCCCACATTGGCACAGGTTACTCCTTTAGAGCAGGTAAACGTATTTGAAGCGGCTGATACGGTGACGAGGGTGATTCCCAAAACAGATACCAGTCCGTATCCTCAATCCCATGGCAAGTTCCACAGCATGGCGCAAGACGCTGCTATGCAACGTGGATCCGGTCATACGTATGCAGAAAGGGTGACGCATTGGGTTCTCAAATGCGATCCCATCCTGCTTTCCCGTGGCGTACTGCCTGTTTTTCTGGAAAGAAGGCTGAGCCGGTTTTTCAGCGTGGAAGGGGCTATGGGTATTACGTTTGAAGATTATTTTAAAGAGTTTTTCATACAGGGAAGGCAGTTGTACGACAAAGATCCGAATGCAGTGAAGATGAACGGCATGAGCGCAAAGCTGGCTGTCCGCTATTTCCCGAAGCATGAAGGCCTGTCAGGCCTGTATATTTCTCCCGAACTGGACTTTACCAATTACAGGAAACAGGAAAAAGGTATTTACATCAATTCCGCAGGACGGTTTACCCAGGGCGCACTGCTTGATCAGCAAAAATATGTCGACCTTCTTGCTGTTCTAGGCACGCAGAATACAAACGAAGCAGAGCGTGAAGTGTATCTGGATTGGTATGTAGGCCTGGGGATGCGGGCCGGTTATGAAGACAATGTCGGAAACGATGAAAGTAACAGCGGCGTGATCCGTGTCACACATTCTGAAAAGATAAGCCCTATCCTCGTATTCGGACTGAAGCTTGGCTTAGGATTTTGAAATGGCTTTGTTTTTGTTGGCGAGTTGTCCGCAGGCAGCGTCAATATCCTTTCCTCTGCTGCGGCGTATGTTTACGATAATCCCGTTTTTTTCGAGGTGATCCGCAAAGGCCTTCAGGCGTGCTTCCGTTGTCTGACTATATTCGCCTTCGTCAATCGGATTATATTCAATGATATTCACTTTGGCACAAACCCGCCGGCAAAAAGCAACGAGGTCACGGGCATCTTCGATCTGATCGTTGAAATCCTTGAAAACGATGTACTCAAAAGTCACCCTTGAGCCCGTTTTTTCATAAAAATAATTAAGCGCATCAGCCAAAGCATCGAGTGTATTGCTTTCATTGATGGGCATAATCTTGCTCCGCTTTGCATCGTTGGCGGCATGCAGCGAAAGAGCCAGGTTGAACTTGACGCCATCGTCACCCAGCTTCATGATCATTTTTGCAACACCGGCTGTGGAAACAGTAATTCGCTGGGGTGACATACCCAGTCCTTCGGGAGAGGTTATTTTGGCAACTGACTCCAGAACATTTTTGTAGTTCAGGAGCGGCTCGCCCATGCCCATGTAAACAATATTACTGAGCGGGATATTATAGAGGGTCTCGGCCTGGTTCCGGATAAGAACAACCTGATCGTAAATTTCGTCGGCACTGAGATTGCGTAGACGTTCGAGGCGGCCTGTCGCACAAAACTTACAGGTGAGGCTGCAACCCACCTGCGATGAAATGCAGGCAGTCATTCGTGTTTCGGTAGGTATCAGCACGCCTTCCACGATGTTGCCATCATGCAGCCGGAAAGCATTTTTAACGGTACGGTCGCGGCTTACCTGTGAGTCGGCAACCGTGACTGCATTGATCACGAAATGAGCATCAAGCGCTGCACGCGTTTCTACAGAAAGATTGGTCATGTCTGCGAAGCTGCGGGCAGACTTTTTCCAAAGCCATTCATAAATCTGCTTGGCACGGAAAGCTTTTTCCCCGCTTGCTTCCAGCCAGGTTTTGATCTCCTCCAGGCTGAGACTTCGTATGTCAGTCTTCTTTTCCATGATTATACCACAAAAATACGAATAATCGCCCATTGCAGCATTCTTGCTAAATTCGCGGCATGCGATGCTTCCAGGCAGATATGGTATTTCCGGTAAACGCAGCCTCTGTAGCCGGAGGCTCTGTGCTCACCGAAGACGACGGAACGGTCCTGGGCGTCTTTGCTCCCGGAGATCAGCTTTCTGAGGATGTTCCCGTTGAAGTACTCAAAGGCGTCCTGGTGCCTGGCTTTGTAAACACCCATTGCCACCTTGAGTTGTCATGGATGAAAGGCTTGATTCCCAGAGATCTTGGAATGGACGGCTTTATTGCCCAGGTGGTCAGGCAGCGCCAGGGTTCAACGGAAGAGCAAAGGCTGTTGGCTATGCAGGCGGCTGAGCAGGAGATGATCACGAAGGGTGTTGTAGCCGTCGGTGATATATCGAATAACAGCAGCAGCTTTGCCGGGAAAGCTGTTTCACCCCTTTATTATCACACCTTTATTGAAGTTTTCGACCTGCATCCGACGCGCGCTGAGGAGGCATTTCGGGCAGCTGAGGAGCTTCGCAATGAATATCTGCGTAGCCAGGGACTTGATTCAGCCCATGTTTCAATCAATGCGCATGCACCGTATACAGTAAGCCCGCAGCTTCATGAGCGCATTACTTCCTTTGCCAGGGAGCACAATTCCATTCTGAGCATACACAATCAGGAGAGCGAGGCGGAAAATGAATTGTTCAAAAAGGGAACAGGTAAATTATCCGACATGTACGCCCGGATGGGGCTCGATTATTCCTGGTTCAAACACAGCGGAAGCCACTCACTCCAGGTAACATTACCTTTTTACAAAAATAACCGGAAGCTTTTGCTCGTGCACAATACATTTGCAAGCCGGCAGGACATGAAGGATGCAAAAGCTTTTGCTGCAGCGACAGGGCTCGGATTGTTCTGGGCCGCATGCCCGAATGCAAATCATTATATAGAAGGAGTGCTGCCGGATTATCCGCTTATGCAGGAAGAAGGCCTGAAGCTGACGGTGGGTACCGACAGCCTCGCATCCAATGTTTCCTTGTCGGTGTTCGATGAGTTAAAGACGATTCATGCAGCTTATCCACAGATACCATCCGAAGAGCTGATCCGCTGGGCGACTTTGAATGGCGCTGAATTCCTTGACATGGATGAACGTTATGGCTCGCTCGAAAAAAGAAAACGGCCGGGTCTGGTATTGATTGAATCCGGGGGATCCCGGGTGTTGGGCGCAGATGCCAGGGCAAGACGGGTAATCTGAACAAAATGCCTGAACTTAGGAAAGCAGGTTCAGGTCGTCGGTATGATTGGATTTATTTGAAATCACCATCACTTTTTTGTTTTTGACAAGTGCATCAGCAATGATGAGATCGCGGGGCGTGGTTATCTTGATGTTGTCAGGATTGCCGTCGATGAGATGGATCTTGTGCCCTGCGGCTTCCACTACACTGGCGTCGTCGGTGAAAGTGTATTTGTATTCCTGCTCGTAGGCATTCAGTAACACGTCTGACAGGAAACACTGAGGTGTTTGAATGGCGCAATACTTGGTGCGGTCAACAGCGATGCTCAATCCCGAATCGATCTGACGGATGGAATCCTGAACAGGAATGGCCGGAACGGCATTGCCATACATCTCAGCGGCTTTGAAGGCTGTCTGAATGATTTTATTATTTACCAGCGGGCGTGCGGCATCGTGAATGCCTACAATGCTTTCGGGACTTACGAGAGCCAGGCCGCTTTTTACGGAGTTAAAACGGGTGTCGCCTCCTTCTGCAATCTGATGCGGGATGCGGAAGTCGTATTCCTCGCAGAGCTGCTTCCAGAAATCAATCTGATCTTTCCGGAGCACGATAATGATGTGAATGTCGGGATCGGTTTCAGAGAATTTGGAAACGGTATGCATCAGCACCGGCTTTCCGTCGAGGAGCATGAATTGTTTGGGGACAGGAGTGTTCATGCGGGTACCGCTTCCACCTCCTACAATAATGACGTATTTTTTCAAATCGCTGAATAAATTCTAATGTAAAAGTAAAATCCCTGAAGGTTCCTTGCCGGATCCTTCAGGGATTTTATGAACCTGGTTTTCAACATTGCTCAGAGGATGAGCATGGCATCGCCATAGCTGTAGAACCTGTATTTGTCTTTGATCGCTTCTTTATAGGCTTTCATGACAAGATCATATCCGCCAAAAGCACATACCTGCATAAGAAGGGTCGACTCCGGCATGTGGAAGTTTGTTACCATGCAATTGGCCACGCTGAATTCGTAAGGAGGAAAAATGAATTTGTTGGTCCAGCCGGCATAAGGCTTCAGGAAACCCTCCACAGAAACGGAAGTTTCAATAGCGCGCATGGTGGTTGTTCCGATGGCGCATACTTTGCGTTTCTCCATTTTGCCTTTGTTCACAATATCGGCGCATTCGGAAGTGATGATCACTTCTTCAGAATCCATTTTGTGCTTGGTAAGGTCTTCCACTTCCACCGGCCGGAAGCTTCCAAGGCCGGTATGCAATGTAATGTTTGCAAAAGAAACACCTTTGATTTCAAGTTTCTTGAGCAATTGCTTGCTGAAGTGCAGGCCGGCAGTCGGGGCGGCTACAGCGCCTTCAACCTCGGCATAAACGGTCTGATAGCGTTCGGCATCTTCGGGAACAACATTGCGTTTGATGTATTTTGGAAGC
>DASYGQ010000229.1:0-3559 GCA_035999585.1 Bacteroidia bacterium
GATCTTTTTGTTCCTGGCAAGCAATGCAGCATCCAGGTTGCTGTTGATCTTTGACCAGGCACCGGCAGGAGGCATCGATTCAGAAGGTTCGATGAGATCCCTGAAAAGCCCATCCATATCATCATTCTGATCTTTCATGATACCTGCACTTCTTTGGCTATAACACGGCTGCAGGCAACGGCTTTCCGGAGCAAAGCCCTGGCATCCGATAAGTTGGATTTGGAGGTTCCCTCAGCAATTCCAAGTTGTTCTGCGATTTCCTTGTGTTTCAATCCTTCAAAAGCATATAAGTTAAAAACCATTTGACAGGCGGCCGGAAGCTTCTGTACCATATCGATCAGTTCCCTTGCGCTCAGTTCTTCCAGAATACCATGTTTTTCTGCAAATACATCGTTTCTCTCCTCATTGATTATGGCGGTGAGAACCGGCGTTTTCTTTCTGTATTTTTCAATGGCCGTATTCACCATGATCCTTCGTATCCATCCTTCCAGCGAGCCCTCATTCTTGAATTGCTTCAGATGATCAAACACTTTCATAAAGCCTTCCACCAGGGTATCTTCCGCTTCTTCCCGGCTTTTGGAATAGCGCAGGCAGACATGGAACATTTTGGGCGAAAATTGTGAGTAGAGCTCGTTTTGAGCCTGGCGCTTTCCATCCATACATCCTTTCAGAAGTATGGCTTCTTTTTCTCTGGCTGATATGAGTCTTACAGTCTCAGACATGAATTGCGCTCAAAGGGTTGGGTGTGATCCTGAAAATAAGACGAAAAAACAGTGTTTTTTTTGATTGTGCAAGGCTAAATGTAAGGAAAAAAACTGACAAAATATAGCTCCTTTGCATCCTGTAATCAGATCATTAAAGAGAAAATGCCCGTTTTTTACCGGGAGGAAAGGATTTCCAGTACCATTTGGCGTTTTTCCCTGGAAACAGCAATATTGGAACCGTCTGACATGAGAATATAACCCCCATCCTTCTTGATGAATTTTTTAACGTGGTTCAGATTGATGATATAGGTCTTGAATACCCTCAGGAAATCCTTATCGAGCATGGCTTCGTATTCTTTCAGGGTCTTCGTCGAGCTCAGTTTTTCACCGGTGGTCAGTATAATGTTTGTATAATTGGAGTCTGCCTCCAGATAGGAAATGGAATCCTGATCAACATAAATAATTTCATTCATGCTGGGCACCGCCAGCTTACGGGTCTGCAGGCCCCGTATTTTCATCAACAGGCTGTCCAGGTTGAAATCCGCATTGTTTTCATTGGCTTTGACACGACTAGCCACACGTTCAACGGAGGCCATCAGCTCACTTACTATGACCGGCTTGAGCAGGTAATCCACCGCATTGTGCTTGAAAGCTTTGACGGCATACTGATCAAAAGCTGTCGTGAAAACAACCTGAACGGGGATATCCTTGATTTTCTCCAGCAGTTCGAAGCCGCTCATAAGGGGCATTTCAATGTCCAGGAAGAGTAGATCCGGATGAAGACGCCGGATCAGATCAATGCCAGACTCCGGATCAGTTTCAATTGCAATCACATTCACTTCCGGGCAATTTTCCCGGATCAGTGCGCCGAGCGCTTCAGCCCCGTTTATTTCGTCATCTACCAGAATGGCTTTGATCATGCGAATGGAAAAATTTGAAATGCTCCGTTCAGCAGAACAAAGCAATTGCGTGTATGTAAAAAAAGGGTTTACTAACAGATAATAAAAGTATACATTTAATCGATATTTTTTAATAGGGGAAAGGAAAGAATAATGCGGGTGCCGAAGGCGTTGCCTGCTTCATCAGACAGGTCTTCGATGCGTATCCCTGTTCTTCCTTCGCTCATCCGGTTCAGGATACTGATCCGTTCTTCGGTCACAGACAGTCCTAATGATCTATGTGTCAGCGCCTTCCCGGCTTTGATTTCCCCGGCCCTCTTTCGCCCGATACCATTGTCTTCGATAATAATGGTCATCAGACCATCCTGCTCACGCACATGGATTTGGATCAGCCCTTCGTTGCCTTTCTTTGGCAATAGCCCATGCAGAATACTGTTTTCCACAAAAGGCTGCAGGAGCAGAGGAGGCAGAAGCGTATTATAACTTTTGATATGGGGATCGGTATCGATTTTGAACCTGAATTTGCCAGGTGCCCGTATCTGTTCAAGCTCCATGTAAAGTGTCAGTGTTTCCAGCTCCTGGTTCAGGGGAATGGATTCAGCTTTTGAATTTTCAAGCACGTTGCGGATCAGTCTCGCGAATTTGGCCAGATAATCCTGGGCAGTCACCTTATCATTGCGGATGATGTGGTTCTGAATGGAATTGATGGCATTGAAAATAAAGTGGGGGTTCATCTGAGCCCGCAACGCCCGCATCTCAAGAGTGACAAGCTTGTTGTTGAACTCCGTCTTTTGTTTTTCCTTGGCGCGAACCGAGCGGAGCTTGAAAACAAATACTCCGTATACTGTCAGCAGGAACAAACCACCGGCAGTAAGCAGAAACCAGGTACGCAGCCACAGGGGCTTATGAATACGGAAGGAAACCAGGCAGGCTTCGGGGCTTTCCCTGCCATCGAACCTAACTGTTTTGATGAGAAACCTGTAACTGCCCGGAGGCAGGAATGGATATTGTATAAATGTATTACGGCTCAAATGCCAGGAGGTATCAAGACCGGCAAGCTTATAGCTGTAATTCACTTTTCCAAACTGAAGGAATGAAAGGCCCACAAAACCGATCCGGACATAATTTTCGGTGTACCGGAATTCCCGGACACTGTCTTTCAGATGTTCCCGGTCGTTAATCGAAAATTGCCGGAGATAAACACGGGGCCAGGCGGAAACTTCTTTTCGTGCAGACAACTCATAACTCACAATCCCGTTTCCGCTGTTCACCCATAGTTTATTCTTCAATTGCTCAATCTGTGAGATGTCGCTGCTGAATAAATCGTTCACTTCACCGGGACTGGTCAGCCTGAACACATCGGTGCCGGAGGCAGACAGTTTGCATAAACCGATCTTCGTGCCCACCCATACATTGCCTGAATCACCTGCATACACACAAAGGCAGTTATTGGAAGGAAGTCCCTGCCGGGTTGTGACCTGAGAAAAATGATTCCCTTGTTTTATGATAAGCCCATTGCCCCGGGTGGCAAAATAAAAGATGCCTCCGGCCGATTCTTTCATGTCGTCAATCCGGTGTTTCAACATCGGGTTATCGCCTCCGTGCCAGGTGAATTTATCTTTTTCAAAGCTCCAGAGCCCGTTCAGGCATCCAAGCCACAAAAGCCCCTTCGAATCAACATGCATGCACAGTGTGCGTGTGGGAAGTGAAGACACTTTCCGGAAGTTCTCTGATTTTTCATCGGCTTCATACAAATCGTAACGGTTGCAGACATATACCTTATGATGAATCTGATCATACGCATACGCAATCGTAAGGAGAGATGCGCCTCTGGGATCTTTTATCTCCCTGATCCGTTGTCCGTTTTTTAACCAGAAGTAATTCATGAACAGCCTGTGTTCCTTTGCCTCAATCGTACTGATGATGGCGAATTCAGTCTGCTTCAATAAATGAAGC
>DASYGQ010000259.1:0-21473 GCA_035999585.1 Bacteroidia bacterium
CAGTTGCTGAAGCCTCTGGCTGATCCAACAAGCCTGTCATCCGGTGATTTCATTGACTGGGGACAGAATGAAAAGTTCAGGACCGAAATCGGGGTGGGAGAATGTGCCGGTGTGATGATTGACCTGGTGGCGACACTCCTGCTCGAAGCCGAAGAAAAAGCGGAAAACGCAGAAGATACACTGAGACAAGAGCTTTACGCCGACTCAATCTATCACACTTATGCAGCTTTTGTCAGCACTGCCAAAGCCCTGCTGCTTGGAAAACAAGTGCATTGCAATACCCAGGCTGGTATCATCAGCGACTTCGACAAGCATTTTGTGGAAAGCGGGGAGTTCCGGTTTCCTGAAACATTTAAAGAAGAGGTTTTGAAAATTAACAAACAGGAGCCAGGCGCTGAATTTGCCAGGACCTATTATCAAAGTCTTCAAAAATTTCTGCAGGATGTAAAAACATTCCGTGACAAACATCCGGGTGAAAATAAACAGAGCGTGAAAAGCGGCATTGGTGAGGGTTAAATAAAGAATACAGAAACGACAAACATGAAAGAGCCATACATCCGACACATTAAATACAACCGATGCTGTTTCTGCCATTCATAATAAAAGCAGAACAGAGAAATCATGTATTTAATCTTTAAAACAGCAAAAATGAAAAAGAACATAAACCCCAAACTCACACTGGTAGGCGCCGGCCCCGGTGACGCAGATCTTATAACTGTTAAAGGTGTGCAAGCTCTTCTAAGCGCCGATGTCGTACTTTATGACGCACTCATCAGCACTGAATTGTTGAAATACATACCTTTGGGTGTAAAGAAAATCTACGTCGGAAAACGGAACAATAACCATGCGTATACGCAGGAGCAGATCAACGCACTCATCGTGGACTTCGCCTTTACATACGGCCATGTCGTGAGGCTTAAAGGAGGCGACCCCTTTGTTTTCGGACGTGGATATGAGGAAATCAATTACGCATCCAACTTCAACATTGAAACCGAATACATACCTGGAGTTTCCAGCGCCATCTCAGTTGCCGGCCTGCAGGGCATTCCGGTCACGCAACGCGGGACAAGTGAGAGCTTCTGGGTGATCACGGGCACTACCAGCAGTGGCCAGTTATCGGCAGATATTGCTCTGGCAGCACAATCGACAGCGACAGTGGTCATACTGATGGGCCTGAACAAGCTGGCGGAAATTGTGGAGGTGTTCACTGCTCATCAGAAACAGGATACCGCTGTGGCATTGATTCAAAACGGTTCACTGCCTACCGAGAACCTTGCAATAGGAACTATCGATACCATTGTACGAATCGCCAGGGAAGAAAATATTGGCGCCCCCGCGGTGATTATCATCGGTGATGTGGTCAGGAACCACAAGGATTTTCCGAACAGCCTGGCTGACTGGAAATATCTTTTAAACTGATGTTGAAATAAAGAATACCTAACGAACAGAGGATAGGGCTGCCGCATGCGGCAGCCCTTTTCAACCGCAATGATTGAAAACGATTTGAATACAAATGAGCTTTTCCCTGTCTTCCTGAAACTGGAGCACCTGCGCGTACTCATTGCCGGGGGTGGGAAAATTGGGCTTGAAAAAGTAAATGCAGTGCTGGGTAACAGCCCACGCACCAAAGTTTTGCTTGTAGCGCCCGACATACTTCCGGAAATCGAAGTGCTTCAGAAAAAACATCCGAACCTCTCATTGAAAAAGAAGGCTTTTGAAATAGCAGATCTGGAAGAGGTTGATCTGGTCATTACCGCTACCGGTGACCGGACCCTGAGCGAATTCATTCAAAAGGAATCCCGGAAAAGGCGTCTGCTCGTCAATGTGGCTGATACCCCTGATCTGTGTGATTTTTACCTGGGCTCTATTGTGCAAAAAGGGAATCTCAAAATTGCGATCAGCACCAATGGTAAATCGCCCACCATGGCCAAGCGGCTGAAGGAAGTGCTCAGTGATGCTTTCCCGGAAGACACACAGGAAGTTCTCGAGAATTTGTCTGATATCCGGGGTCGCCTGAAAGGGGATCTGAATGAAAAGATGAAAAAACTGAATGAGATCACTTCCGTGATGGTAGCGCCCCGTGCGGAACCCCGGAAGCGGATCGGGCAGCGCATTGCCAAAGCGTCA
Organism: Bacteroidia bacterium; assembly: GCA_035999585.1. Lineage (GTDB taxonomy): Bacteria > Bacteroidota > Bacteroidia > Palsa-965 > Palsa-965 > Palsa-965. Next base: position 2,128 of record DASYGQ010000259.1, read on the forward strand.
CTGTATTCACTGGCTGTCATTCTTCTGATGATCCTGGGATATTTCCTGATTACCTATTTCTCACAGGTCAGCTTCAGCAACATTGCCTCCGCATTCTCTGAGCATATCGATTCCCATTTCTGGCTCTATGTTACGGGAGGATTCATTGCTCAGATGATCGACGGGGCATTGGGTATGGCATACGGGGTGAGCGTCACCACATTTCTGCTGAGCCTGGGTCTTCCGGCCATTACACCGGCTGTGGCCAGTGCCAGTATGCATGCATCTGAAATTTTCACTACCGGGTCTTCTTCGCTCGTTTACATGCGTTATAAAAATGTAAACATGCGCTTGTTCAGGAAGCTCGTATTACCCGGTGCTCTCGGTGCTGTCGGAGGAGCAATTGTGGTGTCATACGTCAGCAAGGATTATATCGGATTCGTCAAACCCCTGGTGGCTTTGTATACGCTGACGCTTGGAATCGTTATCATTCTCAGGGCTATACGAACCAGTACAGGAAAATCACGCAAGATCCGGAGGATTATTCCTGTGGCTGCTGCCGGCGGCTTTCTCGATTCTGTTGGCGGCGGAGGTTGGGGGCCGATAGTAACCACATCGCTGATAGCCGGAGGCCGTAACCTCAGGTACGCTGTAGGCTCCTCGCACCTGGCCAAATTCTTTGTAGCCATTATCAGCACCATCACTTTCATGTCAATCATCGGATTGCAGCACTGGCAGATCATTTTCGGGCTTATCATTGGCAGCATGGTCGCAGCGCCCATTTCGATCTATTTTTCGAATAAGATTCCCATCAAAGCGGGCCTTATTCTGGTTGGCTCACTTGTAATTATTGTAAGTTTGAGGATATTGATCAAAGTCTTTCTCTGAAACGGAGCATAAAGGCGGAAATCAAACACCTCTAACCTCAAAACATCCATGGACGTAGAAGCACTCAATAAGAAATACACACCTCTTAGCCCTGAACAAAGGATAGCGGAGCTCTACACCGATTTTTCCAATATTCTGCTGACCTCTTCTTTCGGAACCACTTCTGTTTATCTGCTGCATCTGTTTTCCAGCACACATCCCGAACAGCGTGTTCACTTCCTGAATACCACTTACCATTTTCCCGAAACGCTTGCTTACAAGGAGCGGCTTACCAAAACCTTGGGGCTGAATGTTGTTGACCTGAAAGGCGACGAGTGGCGCAATAAATTCACTCTGCAGGACCGTACCTGGAAGAAAGATCCGGACCTCTGCTGCAGCATCAACAAAGTGGAGCCGCTGGAAAAAATAAAGGCAGGGTTTGAAATTTGGGTATCAGGCCTTATGCGCGGGCAAAATGAACACCGGAAAAATCTCCAGGTGTTCGAAGAACGTGGAGGCATACTCAAATTTTATCCCATCATCGATCAAACCGAAGAACAGGTAAAAGCCTATGTCAAACAACACAAACTGCCGGCACATCCATTGGCCAGGGCCGGATATGCATCCGTCGGTTGTACCCATTGCACCTCCGAAGGAAAAGCCAGGGAAGGACGATGGATCAACAAATCAAAAACAGAATGCGGGCTCCATACATGAGCCTGTGAATAAAGTATAAAGGATTAAAATCAGCATTTATGTCAGAAAAAGAAATTTCAATCGGCCTCTTTGGCTTCGGATGTGTGGGCCAGGGCCTCTACGATGTCCTGAACCATTCACAAAGCCTGAAAGCTAAAATTGAAAAAATCTGTGTAAAGGACAGGTTAAAAAAGAGAAAAATTGACAGTTCTTATTTCACCTACAACAAAGAGGACTTGCTTAATGCGGAAAACCTCGACGTCATCGTGGAGTTGATTGATGATGCCGAAGAAGCCTTTCGTATTGTCAGCGAAGCGCTGAACAAAAAGGTAAATGTAGTGACAGCGAATAAAAAAATGCTGGCCGAAAATTTTGAAGCGCTGTATCGACTGCAGGAAAAAAACAATGTGGCTCTGATCTATGAAGGCTCCGCCGGAGGCAGTATTCCGATCATCCGCAACCTGGAAGAGTATTACGACAATGAACTGCTGGGCAGCTTCCGGGGTATTCTCAACGGTACTTGCAATTACATCCTGTCACGTATGGAACTGGAGAGCAAAGGCTATGATGAAATCCTGAAAGATGCACAATCGAATGGTTTTGCCGAAAGCAATCCCTGGCTGGACGTGGCCGGTTTTGATACACTTTACAAAACAATCCTGCTGACGGTGCACTCGTTCGGACTTATTCTGTCACCGGCGCAGGTACTGAATCTTGGAATTCAGAACATCACTTTTGATGATATCGTGTATGCGCGTGAAAAAGGCCTTCGCATCAAATTATTGGGTACTGGTTATAAGTCAGGCAATGGCTTTCGTGTATATGTGATGCCGCATTTCGTTGAAAAAACGGATGAGCTTTACAATGTGATCTACGAATACAATGGCGTGGAGGTGGAAGGGGCTTTCTCCTGCAAACAAACATTCGTCGGCAAAGGAGCGGGCAGTCATCCTACCGGTAGTGCAGTTTTGTCCGACATCTCGGCGCTGACTTACAATTATCGGTACGCATATAAAAAGCTGAAGAAACTGAGCAATGGAAAAGGAAAGCTTGCCAATGGCGAACTGCTCGATACGGATTTCAGCATCCGCGTATATATCCGTTTCAAAGACAAAGAGGAACTCAGGGGACTTGACATCCTGAATATCGAAGAAGAATACAAATCAGCTCATACCAATTACATCGTGGCGAGCGTGACTCTCAAGTCATTGTTTGTGCTGAAAGGTAATGCAGAAAGTAAAGTCTTTGTCTGCTGTATCTGAGAATGGAGGGTTTCAGGGAATACGTATGCCAATGATGAGAACATCATCTACCTGATCGAGATTTCCTTTGTACTCATAAAACACTTTCTCGATTTCTTTTTTCTGTTCCACCGCATTCATTGCTGATACCCGGGTCAGCAGTTTCACGAACTCCTTAAACATGAATTTTTTACCATGTGCGCCCCCGAACTGATCGGGAAAGCCATCGGAGAAAAGATAGAACATGTCGCCTTTTTGGGCTGTGAAAGTTTCATCGGTAAACTGTTTCGGTTCGCCCTCGTCTTTGCCGCCAATCGAAAAACGATTTGCCGCAAACTCGTGTACTTTCTTATTGCGTATAAGCACCAAAGGTCTTTTGGCACCTGAAAACTGAATGGTATTGTCTTTGAAATGCCAGATCAGCAGGGCAATGTCCATGCCGTCCTGTGCCAATGTTTCCTGCCGTCCCTTGCGGAATACCTGTCTGACCTTGGTGTCGAGCATAGTCAATGCCTGTGCAGGATTACGGATGGATGGATCATGCAGCGTGATGTTCAGCAATTCGTTTCCAATGACAGACATGAATGCTCCGGGAACTCCATGGCCGGTGCAGTCGGCTGCAGCAAGCAGGCCCACCTCAGCGGTGGTGGAGAACCAGTAGAAATCGCCGCTGACGATATCTTTGGGAATCGACAATATGAATGATTCGGGGAAAACGGTACTGATGCTGTCGGGTGGAGGAAGGATGGCTTCCTGCAGGTGACGGGCATAATTGATACTGTCGGTAATATCTTTATTCTTCTGACGGATGATTTCTTCGTTCAGTTTGCGTTCCGTAGCATCGGCATCAATAATAATGATTTTTGCCAATTCGCCTTTCTCATCGAAAATGGGAGTCATTGTTGACGATTCCCAAACCGTCAGGCCATTGGCAAGCTCATTGGCAGATTCGTAATGAACAGAGCTTCGCGAACTGATGCAGCGTTCTACGATAGCACGGATATCAGGATTGTTGCTTACTTCATAAATTGTATTGCCGTATTTTTTTTTGAATTCGTCAAGGGTGCAGGCATTCAGCCGCTCAAAACTTGGGTTTACCCATTCCAGTATGCCATTGGGTTCCAGTATGAGTATTGTATTTTCTGTTTCACTGGCAACAATCGAAAGCCGTTCCAGCTCTTTGTTCTTGAGCTCGATTTCCTTACGTGCTTTTTCCAGCTCAGCATTTTCTTTCTTGTAATGTTCTTTCTCCAGAAAAGATTTTTCAGCTTCACTCTTCAGGCGGAAAGCATCCAGTAATACTTCCTTGCTTATTTCCTGAAGTTCTTCCTTGCGAAGCTCATAGGCCTTGTGAACATGCAGAGCCGTTTTAAAATCGCCGTTTTTTTCATGCGCTTCACTGAGCTGTTGTAAGATATCGGCCACCAGTATGAGCTCTCCCATTTCTTCAGCAAGTTTTAGTCCTGCTTCCAGTTCTGTGATGGCACCTTTGTAATCGACCGAACGGATGAGTCCCATACCCAGGTTTTTGCGGGCCGTGGCCATGCCGCGTATGTGATGCAGCGATTCGGCGAGGCGCAACGATTCGCGGATCAATAAAATGCCCTGAGCCAGATTTCCCTCATCCAGGTAAACATTGCCCAGGTTATTCATTAAGTCAGAATTGGCAAGCTCGTCATTGATTTGTTCGAGCAGAATGCTGCTGTCCAGAAAAAAAGCCTTGGCATCATCGAAGCGCCCCATTTTGTGATATACATATCCGATGTTCCCGAGGTTATAGGCCATCGTCTGTGTATTGTTTTCTTTTTCGGCGATGGCCAGCGCTTTCTTATAACATTCAATGGAAGGTTCGAGCAGATCCATAGAATGATAGACATTGCCGATATTCCGGAGTGTGGATCCCATGGCTTCATGATCACCTGAAGTTTCGAAAAAAGCCTGAGCCTTTTCAAGGTCGATCAGTGAATGATGATATTGGGAAAGCAGGTAATAGGCAGCGCCGGAGTTCAGAAAGGAATGAGCGATGCCCTCTTCGAAGTTTTCGGCCTGGGACATTTGCCGGGCCGACAGGGATAACTCCAGTGTGTCGCGGGGATAGGAGCGGCGTATTTCCCAGGCAGACTTTAAAACAGCACGGATACGGTCCTTTCGGTCGGAAATGAGGGCACATTCCTGAAGAATATCATTCGCTCTTGACATGGATTACGTAAAGATACCTGATTTGTGACATAAAAAAAACAGGTAAAACCGTAAGCCTGGGGGCCCACATCAGCATGGAGTCAGACTGTCCCTGCCATGTCTGCACCGGAATGAAAGTCCGGAATGAGTGGTCCGGAAGACAGGTTTGAAGGAGTATAAACAGCTTCTGCCTTCATGCTGAGAAGGGTATCAATTTCATCGAGAAATGCAGCACCCGAACTGTCCGCCCATTTTCGGAAAGCGGAAGGATCGGGACGGCTGGATTTGACATAATCGGCAAAGCGGGCAATGTTGAATGCCGAATCCCGGATGCCTGCTCCTGCTTTCTCTGCATCGTGTGCATTGCAGAATTGTTCGAAATGACCTTCCACTGGTATGGCGAACACCGGCTTGCATATACATGGCTTCGCAGATGGATTCGAAACCGGCCGTACTGATGAGGCCTTTTGCACCGGCCATCAACCCTAAAAATTTTCTGTCGTTCAGGCGATGAAAGAACAGGCGCTCGCCGTATTGCACCGTCTCGTATTTTTCGGAACTGTCGCAAAACACATGCGTCTCGGTTTCCTGGTTTTGCTCATGCCAGCGGATCACATCTTCACGGTAACCCTTGTTCAGGAGATAAATGAGGAAATGGCCTTTCTGTTGAGGAATTTGTTCGAACACTTCCTTGCGAAGCAGAGGAGGGACAACGGTAATGCCTGTACAGCGCATCCTGGACATCGGATAAAAAGAGATAGCCAGTTTCCGGATGGCCCCGTAACTGGTCAGCCTGGTGAATGCGCGCAGCAGGAATTTATCAAGGCGATGACCGGCCGGCATGTCAAAATCAGGATGAAGCAGAAGGTATTGGTGAGCCACACAGATCACAGGGACGGAGGGTCTTTTGAAAAAAGAAAACAAACCGGTAAGAGGATCGTAAAGGTTGATGATGGCCACCGGATTGTGTTCTTCGATAACCTGTTCCATCCGGCGCATGCTTTTGAAAAAGGTGGGGAGAAGCATAAAATTGCGCAGAAGCGATTTGCGAATGCGTATGGATTTATTTTTCCTGTCGGTTACAAAGTTGGGGCTTTGGAACGTGATAAGAGGGGCGCTTATGGCGGCCCTGAAAAAGGCCGGCAGCTCACGCCTTGAACTGGAACCTACCATGACGGCAGCAATTTCATAGCCACCGTTTTCGAGTATGCTGCAAAGTGAAATCGCCTGGGTAAGATGGCCCCGGCCTTCTCCCTGAACAGTCAGCACGATTTTCTTTTTCAGTTTCATCTGAATGCGGGTATCAATATGCCGGGTCTTGCTTCGGGACGAAGGATTTCCAGCGGCTGTTTTGCACTCTCCTGTGAAGTTGCCCACTGGCTATAATGCACCACATTCCACTCTCCGCTGAAGCTTTCGGTAAGTGCGGTCAGTGATTCCACCCAGTCGCCCGAATTGAGGTAATGCACGTCTCCGATCATTTTATTAGCCGGCTGGTGGATATGTCCGCAAATAATGCCGTCGCATTTTTTACGTTTGGCTGCTTCCGACAATTGCTGTTCATAATCGGATATATAAGACACTGCTGATTTCACTTTCAGCTTGATGACCTGTGAAAGCGAGTAATAAGGCAGGCCCCGGCGTGTGCGGTAGTGGTTGTAGTTACGGTTTAGCCAGAGCAGGAAGGTATAGCTTACGTCACCCAGCTTCGAGAGCCAGGGCATGCGTGTGGTGATGGTGTCGAAAGCATCGCCGTGTATGACATAGTACCGCTTGCCGAAGGATTCGTGCATGTGATCCAGGGCAATGGAGAAATTACCGATTTCAAAAGGAAGGATCTGTTCGAGGAAGTCATCGTGATTGCCGCGCAGGTAAACCACTTTGGTTTTCTGTTTCTCCATCGCTTTCATGAGGATCCGGAAAAACTTGGTATGCTTCTTTTTCCAGGAGCCTGATTTTTTGAGCTGCCAGCCATCGATGATGTCGCCGTTGAGGATCAGTTTCTCACAACTGTGTGCCTTCAGGAAACGGACCAGCTCTTTTACTTTGGAGTCTTTGATGCCCAGGTGCACATCTGAGATCACAATGGTCTTGTACGATGTTTTCATGATACAAAGCTCGCCCCTTCGTCTTATTGCAAGGTTAAGCCCGTGTGAAGTTGCTGGTTTTCGTGAACAGGAGGGTGTTGATAGCTAGGTTCTTTCGGGGTGTAAACAGCCTGGTTTTGTAAAGATATCAGTGTTTGAGAGGAACCTTTCAGCGGCATTCGCTACAGCCATGCCCAGTATGTTTCCAATTCTAGAAAAATCCCCTCTAAATCCCTGCTATCACACAGGAATCATTAATTCCAGGAAACATACAATGTAACAGTTCTTCCTTGTGAATCACTGCCGGTAAAAACGGCCGGAAAAGGAAGTGTATTTTGGATAAACGAATAGGGGTTGATGGAAATTGTTGATATGATATTCGTATAATTCCAGATTTCTACGGTAAGGCTATGCTGAAGATCGTTTATAAGCAACGGAGGCGAAGGGGTGCTGGCCAGGGAATCTCCACTTGTTGAATAACTCGGATACTGCACATCTAAAAGCCCAATACCTGCTGAGTTGCGCACTTTATAATGAATCCATGCAGGATGAGGTATTGTTACATTTACTTTGAAAATTTGAATCTGAGTATAAGGAAGCACCTGCACAACACTTGTTCGCTTCATATGAACGCCATCGGCAGAAATGGTGGAAATAATGACATTGTATAATCCTTCCTGGGAATATGTGTGAGAAACAGCTATTCCGGTTCCTGTTTGCCCGTCTCCGAAATCCCAGGATACCGTACTCGCATTTGACGCCGTGGCGACAAATGAAATCGTTACCGGCAAAACTCCGTCAGGATGTGAATAAGTAAATGACAAGGAATTTAAATCCCCCAATTCATCTTTTCTGCACGAACTGATAACACATGAAATTGCGCAAAGACATATAAGCAGAAGGAGTGTTTTTCTCATAATTTCAAAATTGATCAATAACCTGTGCGGCTATCTGTTGATATTAATAATGACTCCCAGTGAACAGCTGTTCGGATAATCACTTCTGACAGCGATCGTATTCAGAGTGAGCATTGGGGTTTCAGTATAGGCTGCCGGCCTTTTCACTTTCTTAGATACATAAAGCAAAGCCGCTGAAGCCACCAATGCCGTTGAAGCAACAATAGCACCGGTTTTAACGATCTGATTGTTTTTAGCTCTGTAAATCTCATAACTGTTCTTTTCTGAATCATATTCCTGGCTGTATTTGCTGATGTCGGCAGTTGAAGTTGCCGATCCATAATTGACGGCTGCGGCCCTTGCGTTTACCAGATGCGAATCCATCAGCTTCTTGTTGCCGGAATATTGATTCCACATATAAATGGAATATGCTGCCGTCAGAGGAAGAGGAATGAACGCGGTGACTGTTTTTTTGAATTTGTACATCACCACTTCCTCCTTGTATCTGTTGTAAGCCTTTGTGTTTTTAAGGCGGCGTGCTACTATCGTAGTTCTGTCCTGCAGAATACTTATGGTATCGACAAAAAGCTGTTTGGTGGGTGCCCATGCACGGATAACATATTTGCCTTCTTTCAGTAAAAAAGGGGCTTTCGTCTGAACCAGTAAATGCGAATCCAATCGAACGATCACCTTTGTATTGGACTCAAAATAAATAACAGCTTTGCCTTTGCCTTTTTCAAAGGCCTGGCCATAGCTTGTTGCTGCAAACAAACAGAATAGCAAACCGATACTTAAGTAGCATGTGTGTTTCATCAAGAAAATGATAATGGTCTGATTGAAGACTCTGAGCCGGTTTTTCGGATACTTTCCGAATTTTGATATGAAAAGTAATCAATTTTTCTAAACAAGTCATTATTGCACTAGGAATGCAGAGGGAAGCATGGGAAAAGAAGCGGTATTTAATAATATTCTCCCGCTAAGACAGAAATCCTGATCGGGTGATCAGGGCAGCCAGACGATCCTGCTGATTAATGGTCTGTTCCGGGGGCTTTGAGACGATGGGAAAATTCCTGACTGGCAGAGACACAGAAACCCAGGCAATGGCCATTGCCTGAGTTTGTGAAGAAATTAAAAAGCGGTCCTGCACTGAAGCAGGACCGCTTTGAAAAAATCGTACTCAATCAACAATAATTCTTCCCATCGACAAGGCTTTGGAGTTTGTGTTCATGACTTTGAACACATAAATGCCCTTGCCTTTGTCACGTATATCAATCGTGCAGGAAGCGTTGTTTGTCCGGATCTGGTAAACCAGCTTGCCCACGATGTCATATACTTCGATGATGTTTTCGTTGTTAAGTCCATCGATTGTAAACTGCCCGTTGTTCGGGTTGGGATAAAAGCGGAACCCGGAATTTTGTGCCGGATCATTGATTCCGGTGATTGTTGTTACAGTTCCTGTAACAGGGGTTCTGGTGCTGGAGCATACCGGAGTCTGCACTTTCCAGTTATAAAAATAATAGTAATAATTGCCCGGTGTGGTTGCTGCATCCGAGTTGGTGATGGATACCAGGCCGCTGACTGAATATGGATATGTAACGCCGGTATTGTTTCTGAAAAGGTCAACCGCACTGGTGGCGCTCATTTTCATGGCATACCCGGTATCGGGTGCGAGTGTGAAATTCACCGGAACGGTATTCAAACCGGTTACGGCGGTGAACCTTGCCGAATCAACCACAGCACCTGCATTGTTCAGAACCACAATGGTTCTTGCCCCGGCTGTATTGGCATACACGTCCACCGAATTGATCTGTACGGGGTTCAATACATTGAAGTAAATCCTTCTGTCGGTATTGGCTGTGTAATAACCGCCTCCGGCAGAATTGTTTGCAAGTCCCAGACTTGAAACGGGTGATGTGTTTTCATTAGCCACATAATAAGTGGTGGTTGCATTGATGTTGGGTGAGTAAGTGGTTCCGGTATTTAAAACGGTACCTCCGGTGGCACTTGCATACCAGTCGATACTGGCTGCCCCGGAGCTTACCGAAGCGGATAAATTAACTACACCCGGGCCGTTGCGGGTTACGCCGGTTGTGGTTGGGGCAGTCATGATACTAACTTTAACCACATTGTTTTTGGTTGCAGTATTGGTTCCGTAAGCATTCTGGGCTGCCAGGGAAACAGTATAAGTACCCGAAGCTGTATAGACATGGGTAGGATTCTGAACGGTTGAAGTACTGCCATCACCAAAAGCCCAGGACCAGGTAGTAGGACTGTTCACTGAATTATCCTTAAAGGCCACTGCTCCGCTACAGGAAGTGGGAGTATTTACCGCGAAATCAGCCACAGGGGGCAGATTGTGGTTGATGATTCCTTTGTAATTGAAATAGGTGGCATTTCCGCCCACACCCGAAACGCCGTAACCGATGCGCATATACCCGCCATTTTCACCCCAGCTCGAACCCCATGAATTACGCAGAATCCAGCATTTGGCTGCATCATCCCATCCAACCAGTACAATCGCATGGTCAAGCGTGGTTCCGTCACTGGAATTCAGCACGGTTCCGGACTTATAATTCTGGAAATTATTTCCGGCATCCACGCAAGCCCATACTGGGCCGTAATCATAAATAGCCTGTTTGATCTGTGCATCTGTAGGGCTTGCAGCAATCTGCATATAACCCTGAGGTTTTTCGTGGTATGTATAGGACGATGCGCAGGAACCTGTTCCGTTGGCTGACATATCCGCATAAGGCAGGTCGGCTTCATACACACCGCCAGTTCCGGTAAACATGTTGTCAGGGCACCATCCGCCGTTGCAGGCGTTGCATTTCGTATCGCAATTGATCAGCCATTGTTCGGAAAAGCTTCTTATATTATTATCAACTATTTTCACAACGCATTCCAGAGAAGCACAGGAAGCAAAAGCCCAGCAACTTCCGCACTGGCCCTGATCTTTCACGGCAGTGCATTTTTTCAAAGTCAGCCAGCTGAAACTGGAAGGCAATGACCCGGTGGTTGATGAGCTGCCTTGTCTGTCTGTTTTGGCAGGTTCATGTTTGGGAACAACCACTGCCGGGCCCTTGTATAGGCCATCGGAAATAACCTGTATGCTGAATACAGCCTTGGCTTTGCTGTTGTCTTCCCAGGGACGCTTATAAACCAGGTCGAGCTGGCTGGTACCTTTTCCCTGAGGAACGAATTTAATGACCTGGGTTCCGGGTGCACCAACCGGTACAGCGGGATTGTCGGAAACAAATTCCCAGTCACCCGCTTGTTTAAGCAAGCCTTGCTGTCTGTTTTTTGAGTCTTCGGGGTTTTTCAGATACCAGCCAAAACCCGTTGCAGGAGTTGAGGGCAGACTCACTTCCAATGCCTGATTTGAAAGAAGGTGAATCTGCTTTTGGGAGTGACTCGAATTAACCCGGACAAAATTCTGTCCGAAAATACTTCCGCATACAAAGAGAGAAAGTACAAGAAGATGTAGCGTCTTTTTCATTTGTTTGTGTGTTAGTGTGAATAATAAATTTATTGTGCGTAAGAACACCCGGCTCTATGGCGTGTGGTCATAGAAGGATGCAAGCTAGAAAAGCGGTAATTGAGAAAGAATTCAAAAATGCACAAAGAGTGTGCGCAAAATATAAGGCTGTGGCGTTTACCTGTATTGGTTAATCAAAATAAAACCTTTTCTATCGGTTTTTTTGCAGACGTATTATATTCGATTAATCTAAGCTAGTCCTTTTTTTATTAATAGCAAGATATTCCGGAAAAACTAACCAGCCAAACCGCATTTCCTCCCACTATTCACCTTCGCTTCAGCCCATTTTTAATTCATATTCATGTATTCAGCTGTTAATTAGATACATAGGAGCGTCAGATTGTGATTTAAATAAGGATTTGGCTAAGCTAATTTTAGCAACCTCATTTATATATACTGATGCATGGGGAGCCGTGCTTCATATAAACATGTACTTGGAAAAGCAGTTTTAAGGCGGACAACACTGGGCTAATCAGACATGATTAAACGAAAACGAAGCAAACGCTCTCAAATATAGTCGCATCATGCTGGAGGTTTGAGGATGCCTTTTCTGACCACCTTATTTCAGTTGCCATTTCTTAACCCGTTTAAGCAAATCGTCAGTGGAGATCGTTTTGCTTTTTTCTTCATCCGAAAGACCTTCCAATACCTGGGCTGTTAAATTCAACTCATACATTATTTCCTCCAGCGAATAAGAATCGGGAAGGCTTTTAATAACTTCAATAGATACCTCTCTTAGTGATTGCATACTAAGTATTTTTCTCTACTAAATATACATAAATATTTGAAATTATCCTGAACTGTACTGATCAAAAAAGAATGAAGAGGTGCTTACTGGACTGGTCACTTCACCAGCGCTCCATTCAACCGCATCAGCTCCGTTTCCGCAACCTTGGCATCATACCGTGCCGAAACCAGGCGGCCTTCGGCATCGATAAAACTCTTCTGCGCATCCTTCAGCTGAAGAGACGTGACATAACCCAAACGAAAGCGTTCCAGATTGATGTTCACATTGCTGCGTGCAAGTTGTATATTGTCTTCCTCCAGCTTCAATGTCTCCATTGCATTCTGGTAATTGTTGAAAGCTGTGATCAGGCCGCTTTCCACTTCATTCCGGATTTCCTTGTATTGCAGTTCGTTATTGAGTGAAACAATCTGTGCATCTCTCACCATCCGGTTGACATTGCCCCCGTTGAAAATATTCCAGCTGGCCGTAAAGCCCGCATTGAAGCCCAGGTTCTGGTTCAGCAGCACAAAGCCTGCGGAATTGGTGCTGCGCGAATAAGCATAACCGGCATTCACTGCCAGGTATGGATAACGTTGCGCCGTCACTTCCTTCAATGCATAATTCGCAACCTTCACATTCTTCTCTGCAAACAGCAAACCCTTGTTTTCTTTCACGGCGGTTGTCTTCAGCTCTTCAAAACGGGGCTTGTAAGTGATCACAATGCTGTCGTTGACGTCGAATTCGGCATAGCTGTCTCTCGACAACTGAAGATTCAGATTGGTCTTCGCATTCAGGATCAATACCTTTTGCCTGAGCAGGGCCGACTTCTGTTCATTCAGATCCACCCTGGCCTGCAGCACATCCGCTTCGCTGCCGCTCCCGATCCTGCTTTTTGTTTCTGCAATGTTCACACGTTCCTGGTAAATGGCGATGGCTTCATCCAGGGCTTTCTGTAATTCCTTTTGTCTCACCACATCATAATAAGCATCGATGATTTTAGCAATGGTATTTTCAATCATGATCTTCGCGTTGATCTCACCCATGTCGCGCAGCTCTTTCAGCTTGTCGTATGTAGCAAACATGCGCAACCCGTCGAACAATACCCAGTTGATCTGAGGGCCGGCACTCAGTGAAGTGGATTGAACACCGGGCTTCTGAACTTCCAGTCCGCTGGCATATACCTGGTGTGTATTGACCACGCCCAGGTTGCCCGAAGCAGCAAGGAATAACTGGGGCAGCATGCCCGCATTTCCATAGGTGGCATCGTTACGGGCTATGTCCGACTGGTTACGGGCAATGGTGATCGAATAATTATTCTTGAGGGCAAGATCCAAAGCCTGTTGCAATGTCAATTGTTCCTGGGCCTGTGACAGCGTAAGCGACAACATGCATGCACAAAGTAAACCGAATGCTTTATTATTCATCTTCATGCTTTTTTTCTTTCGAGAAATACGAATAGATGGCCGGAATCACAAACAGGGTAAGTGCGAGGGAGAACATGAGTCCCCCGATTACTACAGTACCCATCGACATACGGCTTTTGGCACCTGCACCGAGCGCCATGGCAATGGGCAGTGCACCGAGGGCGGTGGCCAGACTGGTCATCAGAATCGGACGCAGGCGGGCTGCTGCTGCTTCACGGATCGCATCGTGTACATTCATGCCTTTTTCTTTCAGCTGATTGGCGAACTCCACAATGAGGATACCGTTTTTGGTGACAAGACCAAGAAGCATAATGATCCCGATTTTACTGAAGATGTTGAGCGTCTGGTCCAGGTACCAGAGTGAGATCAGCGCGCCGGCTAGTGCCAATGGTACTGTGAGCATGATGATGAAAGGGTCGATGAAGCTTTCGAACTGTGCTGCAAGCACCAGGTAAATCAGAACCAAAGCAAGAAGAAAAGCAAAAATAATGTTTGAAGAGCTTTCGGCAAAATCGCGTGAGGAACCGGTGAGTTCCGTGGAAAAGGAATCGTCCAGTGTTTTGGCCGCAATGCTCTTCATGGCATCGATTCCATCGCCAATGGTCTTCCCGGGCGCAAGGTCGCCCGAAATAGTAGCCGACATGTAGCGGTTGTAGTGATAGAGTTGTGGCGGACTGCTTTCCTCGCGGACGTTCACAACGTTATCGAGTTGGATGAGATCGCCGTTTGCATTACGTACGTAAATGGATTTGAGATCCAAGGGCTGATCGCGATTGGCACGATCCATCTGACCTATAACCTGATACTGTTTCCCATCTTTTGTGAAATATGCGAAGCGGTCGCCGCTGTATGCCAACTGCAAGGTTTGTCCGATATCGGCTACTGATACCCCAAGGTCTTTGGCTTTGTCACGGTTGATGCTCACATCCAGTTCGGGTTTGTTGAATTTGAGGTTTACATCCACAATGCCGCCGAAGGTTGGATTCTTATAAGCTTCATCCATGAATTTAGGAAGGACCTGTTTGAGTTTTTCAAAATTGGGGGCTTCCACAACAAACTGTACGGGCAGGTTGTTCTTAGCTCCGCCACCCACACTGATGGTCTGCTCCTGAATGACAAAGGTTTTTGCTTCAGTAAACCCTTTTGTGGCTTTGGTGAGCATGGCGGCGATCTGCTGCTGGCTGCGTTTTCGATCCGCATGATCACTGAGCACCAAACGACCCATGCCACTGTTCACTGAACCAGCGCCGGTGAAATTGGGTGCTGTTACGGTTAGGAGTGAGGTTTTTTCCTTGACCGAATCAATAATCATGGCTGTAAGTTTATCCATAAAGCCATCCATATATTCATAGGAAGCGCCTTCGGGTGCAGTGACGCTAAGACGAATCCAGTTACGGTCATCGTATGGTGCCAGTTCAGTGGGTACCATCCAGCCAATTAGGAAAATAAGAGCCGTGGAAACAATAATAATGACAAAAGCCCACCAGCGCCGGTTCATAAATTTATTCAAGGCGTTGCGGTAAGTGTTTTCCATTTTTACGAAAAATGGCTCGGTACGGAGATAGAAACGACTCTTCTTCTCATTCTTGCGGATGAGCTTGGCATTGAGCATGGGAGTCAGGGTGAGCGAAACAAAGGCAGAGATAATCACGGCCCCGGCAACCACAATCCCGAACTCACGGAAGAGCCTGCCAACAAATCCCGGCAAGAAAATTACCGGCATAAATACGGCAGCCAGTGTGATGGAAGTGGAGATAACAGCGAAGAAAATTTCTTCCGATCCTTTATAAGCGGCTTCCAGCGGTTTCATCCCGCCCTCCACTTTTTTATAGATCACTTCGGTCACCACAATCCCGTCGTCGACGACAAGACCGGTGGCCAGCACGATGGCAAGCAGGGTAAGCACATTGATGGAGAAGCCCATCATATACATAATAAAGAAGGCTCCAATGAGCGATACTGGAATGTCGATGAGTGGACGGAAGGCGATGAGCCAATCGCGGAAGAACAGGTAAATGATAAGAATAACCAGTACAATAGCAATGATGAGTGTTTCCTTCACCTCGGTTATTGAGTTCTTCACGAACTTGGTATTGTCAAGCGCAATGTTCAGCTGAAAATCTTTGGGAAGGTCTTTCTTGATCAACTCCAGACGTTTGTAGAACTCATTGGCAATATCGATATAATTGGCGCCAGGCTGGGGAACGAGCCCCAGGCCGATCATGGGAGTGCCACTCTGCTTGAGAATGGTTTCTTCCGTTTCAGGGCCAAGGATGGCATACCCAATGTCTTTCAGGCGAACGGTCCTCTCCTGATTTTCCACGAGAATCAGGTTATTGAAACTTTCTTCTGTGGTGAGGCGGCCAATGGTGCGGACGGTAAGTTCGGTTCTGTTACCTTCAATCTTGCCTCCGGGAAGCTCCACGTTTTCCCTGTCGAGTGCCTGCCGTACATCCAAAGGAGTGAGCTTGAAAGCAGCAAGCTTGGCCGGGTCCATCCAGATGCGCATGGCGTATTTTTTCTGCCCCCAGATCTGAACACTGCTGACGCCGGGAATGGTCTGCAAGCGTTCGGCGATGATGTTTTCGGCATAGTCGCTGACCTGCAGAATGTTTTTAGTGGTGCTCTGAATGGTCAGCGAAAGAATGGCATCAGAGTTGGCGTCGGATTTGGTAACGGTAGGCAAGGCATCGATGTCAAGCGGTAACAGACGTACAGCTTGTGAAACTTTGTCACGCACATCGTTAGCGGCGGCTTCAAGGTCGGTTGTGATGTTAAACTCAACCGTAATAATACTGGAGCCAAGGTTGCTGTTTGACGAGATAGAACGTATACCCTGAATACCGTTTATGGATTTCTCAAGAGGCTCGGTAATCTGGGATTCAATGACATCGGCATTGGCACCTGTATAATTGGTGCGAACGGTAATGATCGGCGGGTCGATGGACGGGTATTCCCGCACGCCGAGATAGGTATAGCCGATGACCCCGAAGAGGACAATGACCACTGACATGACAATGGCCAGTACCGGACGTTTGATACTGATGGATGATAAACTCATAGGTCTTATTTAACCTCCGTTATTTTAACAGGTGCACCGGGTTTCAGCTGCATGATTCCGGTGGTGATGACGGTATCGCCGGCCTGCAGTCCGTCGGTGATTTCGATGTTTGCATCGGTACGTACACCGGTTTCCACTTTCCTGGGCTGTGCGGCACCATTCTTATAAAGAAATACATTCTGGCCTTTGAGCACAGGTATAAGTGCTTCGGTTGGGATGAAAATGCTGTTAGCGGTTTCATTCAGCACCAGATCAATTTTGGCAAAGGAGCCCGGGAGAATTTTGCCTTGTTTGTTAGGACATCTGGCGCGAAGCTGGAGCGTGCGTGTGGCCACATCAATTTTGGGTTCGATGGCATATATCTCTCCCTCAAAACTTTCTTTCTGTCCTTGTATTTTAAAGGTCAGCTTCTGGCCTTTGTGCACAACACCGGAGTATTTTTCAGGAATGAAGAAATCGATTTTGATGGGATCGATCTGTTGAATGGATGCGATTTTCACGGTAGGGGAAACATAACTTCCTTCGCTCACGCTTTTCAGTCCGATGACTCCGTCGAAAGGAGCACGTATTTCGGTTTTGCCTATTTGAGCTTTTGTGAATTCCATGTCTGCTTCTATACTCTGAACATTGCTGAGTGACATGTCGTATTCTTCCTGGCTCACGCCTTTGATTTCAAGAAGCTTTTTTTCACGTCCTTCTTTGTCTTTTGCAATTTTCTCCTGGAGCTCCAGTTTTTTCAGTGTGGCAACGAGGTCGGCATCGTTGAGCTTCAGCAGCAGAGCCCCTGCGCTTACCCGGTCTCCTTCTTTGAAAAGCAGCTGTACGATTTTTCCGGATGATTCAGGTTTGAGATCCACTTCTTCGTTGGAAAGGGTGGTTCCGGTGGCCATGATCTTGGTTTCAAAGCTGGTTGTTTTTACAACCGTAACGGTCACGTTTGAAGGAGCGGGCTTCCCGGGTTTTGCGGAAGAAGAGCCTCCGGGCTTGGCGCTCAGGAACACTACTTTGATGACGATAAGTATGACAATCAGGGCCCCGATGATCAGGGGGGTCTTCATATTTTTCATTTCCGGGCAGTTTTTAATTTTTTGACATTCACCACAATGGTATGCTTGGGTTCTCCGGCCAGGTTGCTGGTGAGCAGGTCAAGGCCTTCGTAAAAGTTTTTGATTTGCTTGTCGGATAAGCCCGAGGTGGCGCGTTCGTTCAATCCTTCAATGGCTGCATGAATCGTTGGCAGAATCTTATGTGCTTTGTCGGTGAGACAGAGCTGATGAGCCCGGCGGTCGTTTTCGTTTACCCGGCGTTTGATGTATCCTTTCTTAACAAGGTAGTCGATGACCCGAACCATGGAAGCTTTGTCGATTTTCAGAAGATCCGACAGGTATTGCTGGCTGCACTGAGATTCCGAGCTTTCGAGCAGGATGAGGATGGAATAGTGCCTGTCGATGTCGAGTCGCTCCAGTTGTTTGGAGAGTGCGCCGAAGTATAACCGCATGAGCAGGCCGAAGCGTCTGCCCAATGGAAATCCCGACGGAAACACAAAATCCTCTTTCATGGAATTGAATTCAGAGGGCAAATATAGTTGTTTTTGTAAATAGTTGCCTGTGTAAACTAATTGGAAATGTTAAGAATTGCCAATAAGGAGGCTGAAGCGGGGCAAAAGCACCGATGAAAGCGCTCTTTAATCAGGCTAAAACTAGGCTGAGGACCGTTCCTACCTGAACGGTGCCGGTTTTATCTGTCCGGAATACCCGTGCATAATAGCGGGTGCCGGAAACAAGTCCTCTGACCACTGCTTTAGCCCGGGTGCTTTGCTGCACCACCTGCCAGGCCGAAGGAAAATCGGGATTGGTGCTGATTTCGAAGCGGTAGGTTTCGCGTTCTGCTGTTTTTTTAATAGAAAGTATCAGTTCTCCTTTCCTTTTGCTTCGCTTCATGGAGAAATCCTGCTTGTAAGAGCGCGTGGATTTTTTGACCCGCATATTGGCGGTCTGGACAATTTCGATCGCATGTTCCGGATCATCATTTGCGATGGCCTCCACATATTGGGCGAGCGTTTTTAGTTTGATTTCCAACGCTCTTTTGGAAGCCGTTTTTACTGCGGTCCCGGTTTTCCCCCTGGAACTTGCCTTCGCACAAGCCTCTGAAAGTTCATTTATCAGAATACGAATCTGAGACAAAGGCGGTCTTGGGTTCTGAAACAGGCGTTTATTAGTTGCGATTGCATTCAGGTAGGATTGTGCATCCGCCATCAGGTTTTCAGCTGAGATATTGCGGACATGTAAAGCCACCTGGACTATCCTGATCAGAGTTCGGTTTTTTCCAAATGAGGTCATGGTTATTTGAATTAAAGTGTTGTGTCTGTGAAATGAAATGATACTCGCCAGAATCGGTGTAATAGCATAAGTAAACCTTTTTGACACCATCTGATGAGTCGGGAGCACCAGATGGAACGGAATGACATCGTTCTCTTTTCATGTCCTTCATGTTTGTGTACAAATCAATTATAAAAGCTTTCAGATAATGCCTTCCTGATGTCACAACATGTTTATCAGGTGTGTCAGGGCAATGAAGTGAATTAAAACAGTCATTGTCTGAACAGATATGACACGTGTTTGCATGTCTATGCGACGTGATTTCACTTCTATCGGT
>DASYGQ010000292.1:0-3971 GCA_035999585.1 Bacteroidia bacterium
ATTCAGCTTTCCTTGCGCAATTTTCTCAACCATTTCTTCCGGCTTTCCTTCCTGTCTAACCTGTTCGCGTGCAATATCGAGTTCGCGTTCAAGCATACGGGTATCAACATCATCTTTATCTACTGCTACAGGAGCCATTGCGGCAATCTGCATGGCTACATCCTTAGAAATCGCATCTTCGTTGGTCTTGTTAAAACCAACTATCGTTGCAAGTTTATTTCCAGGGTGGTTATATGCTACAACTTTTCCTGCTTCCACAACTTCGTAAGAAGAAAGCTCGAGTTTTTCACCAATTACACCAATTTGCTCAATGAGTTTTTCGCCTACGGTAACACCGTTTCCGGCAAAAGGAAGCGATTTGAGCTCATCAATTGATTTTGGAGAGTTCTTGATAGCAAGGTCCAGAATCGTGTCGGCAAATTTACCGAACGCTTCGTTCTTGGCAACAAAATCTGTTTCACAGTTCAGAACAATGATAACGCCTTTCTTCCCATCATTGGTTGTTTTTGCAATAACAAGTCCTTCTTTCGCGTCTCTGTCGCTGCGGTTAGCAGCCACTTTCTGACCTTTTTTGCGAAGTATGTCAACTGCCTGTTCAAAATCGCCATCGGCTTCGGTGAGGGCTTTTTTGCAGTCCATCATTCCGGCACCTGTTTGTAATCTGAGTTTGTTAACGTCTGCTGCTGTTATAGTCGCCATTTTGTAGCTTGTCTAAATATCGTACTGATTTAATTAGGCTTTGATTGGGGGCCTTTTGCCGCCTGGGGCTGGCCTGCTGCTACCAGATGCTGGTCTGCGTGCTCCACCGCCTCCGGTGCTCTTTTTGCGTTTTCCGCTGCCTTCTTCTTCTTCACCCACTTCATATTTCTTGTTATCCGCAAATTCATCGTCTTTGCCGTCTGTAACGTCTGCTTTGTCTTTGTCAAGCTTACGTTCTTCCAGGCCTTCCTGAATGGCTTTGGTAATAACTCCGATTACAAGAGCAATTGAAGAGGAAGCATCATCGTTTGCAGGAATTGCATAGTCAACCTGATTAGGATCAGAGTTGGTATCAACGATTGCAAAAGTTGGTATACCCAATTTCTTTGCTTCTGCTACTGCGATATGTTCATTGGCAATATCCACAATAAACAAAGCTGCAGGCAGACGTGTAAGGTCAGCAATAGATCCAAGGTTTTTCTCGAGTTTGTCACGCTCACGTGAAATCTGGAGACGCTCACGTTTCGAGATATTGCTGTAAGTTCCGTCAGCATTCATCTTGTCAATGGTAGCCATTTTGCGAACTGCTTTACGGATAGTTGCAAAGTTAGTAAGCATACCACCTGGCCAGCGCTCAGTCACATAAGGCATATTGACTGCTTTCACCTGTTCGGCAACAATATCCTTCGCCTGCTTTTTAGTAGCAACGAAAAGAATTTTTTTACCGGCACGGGCAATTTGCTTTAGCGCATTGGAAGTTTCTTCAATCTTCACAACTGTCTTGTTCAGATCAATGATGTGAATTCCGTTCTTTTCCGTGAAGATATAAGGAGCCATTGCTGGGTTCCATTTTCTCTTGAGGTGGCCGAAATGTGCTCCGGCTTCTAACAGCTCGTTGAAATTTGTTCTTGACATTAACTTCTCTTTAGTCGTTTGTTTATTCGTGTTTTATAATCCTGAATCCATCGTCCGAAAACAGCTGAAACAGCCCGGAGCAAATGAATTGCTCCGAAACAATATCAACGTTTGCTGAACTGGAATTTCTTACGTGCCTTTTTCTGACCAGGCTTTTTACGCTCAACCATACGAGGGTCGCGTGTAACAAGGCCTTCAGCACGAAGTTTGCTTTTGCATTCGGGGTTCAATTCAATCAGAGCGCGTGCAATGCCTAAGCGAACAGATTCTGCCTGGCCGGTGATTCCGCCGCCTGCAACTGTTACTTTAACATCGTACTGACCGCCGATATTCAGGATGGTGAAAGCCTGAGTCACTTTATACTGGAGAACGCCTCCACGGAAATACTCTTTATAATCTCTTCCGTTTACGGTGATTTCGCCTTTTCCGTTCTGGAGGTAGACACGGGCTACAGCCGTCTTTCTTCTACCAAGTGTGTTGGTGATTTCCATCCTTATTCTTTAATGGTGTTGAGTTTAACTTCTTTGGGTTGTTGTGCTGTGTGCGGGTGTGTTGTGCCAGTGTATACAAAAAGATTCTTATACAATGCGTTTCCGAGCTTTGTTTTCGGAAGCATGCGTTTAACCGCCAGCTCAATGATTCTCTCAGGTTTGGAAGCGAGTAACTCTTTAGGAGTTGCAAAACGTTGACCTCCGGGATAGCCAGTATAACGGGTATAGACTTTCTCGCTCATCTTGTTGCCGGTAAATTTGATTTTTTCGGCGTTTATGATGATGATATTATCACCGCAGTCAACATTCGGAGTAAAGCCAGCTTTGTGCTTTCCGCGGATCAGGTATGCCACCTTGGAAGCGAGTCTTCCGACTACTTCGTTTTCAGCATCAATGATCAACCAGTCCTTTTTTACAGTTGCTTTATTCAGCGAAACTGTCTTATAGCTTATTGCATCCACTTGAAAATCAATTATTTTGGTTAAAAAAATACACAATTCCCTCAAAAATGGGTTGCGAAGATAAATAGTATTTTGTAGATGGACAAATTTTATCCACAAATAAAATGTTCAAAACATATCTCAAAGGGGGGCAAAGGTACCGTTTTTACTTCAATGATATACGCTGAAGGGGATATATTCTGTAATTAGGGGCAATTTAATGATAGCCTGCCCCATATTTTCAGGTTTTAAGCTGCTTTTAGGCTGGAATCAATTTTCTCACAAATAACCCTTCAAATGCGAATACCTATAATAAGGACATCATCAACCTGCTCATTATTCTGTTTCCAGGAAATAAACTGTTCCCTAAGTATCTGTTCCTGGGTTCGCATAGGCTCGTTCTTAATCTCACCTAATAAATCTCTGAATCTTTTTGTCGTGAATTTTTTACCTGCCTGGCCACCAAACTGATCACAGTAACCGTCTGAAAACAAGTACACTGTATCTCCTTTTCGGAGATCGAATTCGAAGCTTTGAAACACTTGTTCAAGAGGGGTATGTCCGCCAATGGATGTTTTCGTAGAGTTAATGACCAGCAGTTCAGCTCCTTTTATAAGGTATAATGGCCGGTTAGCGCCTGAAAACTTCATTTTTCCTAAATCCTGATCAAATACACAAATAGCTGCATCCATGCCATCGCGTGATCCGGAATCCGTGTCATTTTGCCGGAGCGATTTTTTCACATGCTGATTAAGTGAGGCTAATATTTCTCCCGGATCGCTCAGTGATTTTTCAGCCACCGCATCCGACAGCATATCATTTCCGATCATACTCATAAATGCTCCAGGCACACCATGTCCTGTACAATCGACAACGGCAATGTATTTTTTTCCTCCTCTTTCTGAAAACCAGTAAAAATCGCCACTGACAATATCCTTTGGATAATAAATCAGGAAACATTCCGGAAAAGCGGCATTTATTTCCTGCATCGTTGGAAGCATCGCATCCTGTATCTTTCTCGCATAATTGATGCTGTCTGTTATGTCCTTATTCTTTTGCGCAATTAACAGGTTCTGATGTTCTAACAGCTTATGAGATCTGTTTTTAAGTTTATATCTGTTAAACATCAGCAAAACGAGTGCAAAGAGTAAAACGGATCCTACAACCAACACTCCATTTATCAGTCGATGTTCTTTGGCATTTATTTCCAATAACTCTATTCTCCTTTGTCTCTTTTCAGAGTCATAAAGGCTCTGGGCTTCCGCAATTCGTTTCAAATTATCTGAATTCAACAGGGAATCATGCAAGCTTTGGTATTCTTCACTATAATGAAATGCTTTTTCGAAGTCCTTTTTTAGAGCGTATGCTTCGGAAAGACTGATCTCAGCTTCTGAAATCATGACCGGGTCGCTCATCTCCCGGGCCA
>DASYGQ010000321.1:0-7443 GCA_035999585.1 Bacteroidia bacterium
CGGTCTCATCCTCCCACAGGACTAAAAGCATCGAGACCCCTGTTTTGTGCCAGCGACATGTCATTTTTTTTGATAATTACGATTTAACACGTACCGAATCCTAAGAAATTCTCGCAGCATTTTGCAAGTCTCGCGTGCGAAAAGATCAGTTCTATAAACTTTGCCTCATTTCCGTATTTTCTTTCCATGCTTCATTTCCAATTTTTCAAAAAATATGTTCTAAACCAATTTTCAATTTCAGACTTCTCATCTTCCCCCAGGACTACAATCCATGAGACCCCTGTTTTGTGACAGCGACATGTCACTTTTTTTGATAATTACGTGTTTACCCGTACCAAAGCCCTAAGAAATTCTCTTAGTTTTTTGAAGTAATGCTTGTCAAAACATCATTTCCAGAAAAAACAGCCAAATCCGCTTTTCGATTTTTCATCATCACATCTTCCCCCAGGACTAAAATGCACTCACCCCCTGTTTTGTTCCAGCGACCTATCACTTTTTTTGATAATTACGACTTAACACGTATCTACCACTAAGAAATTCTCGCAGCATTTTGCAAGTCTCGCGTGCGAAAAGATCAGTCCCCAGAAAAAACAGCCAAATTCTCTTTTCAATTTTCAGCATCACATCTTCCCCCAGGACTAAAATGCACTCCCGTAGGGATCCCTTCGGGGCGTGTTTACTCGTACCAAAGCCCTAAGAATTTCTCGCAGTATCTTTCAGTGATCACTGCCAAAGGATCAGTTCAATACATTTTCAGCCTCCCTGCAATTTTGTATGATAAGTAATTGATTCAAGTGAAATGAATCCAGCTTGTTTCGTGGTGCTTAAGAAAGATGTGCTAACATGGAGATGCTAAACAACCAGAGAGTATGGTTTGATTGGAGAATTGAAGAAAATTACGAGGAAATTGCAAATCAGATGGGTGACGATCCCCAGATTTATACCCGATCAGAGACGTGGTAAGTCATCGATTGTACATTTCAGATCAACAATTGCTCAATGTCGATCAAGTTTGACAAAAGTTAACTCACGTTGCGGCATTGTCGATCCACTTTGTTACTTTCCTCATCGACTTTGCCGCATTGTCGATCACGTTTGACAAAAGTTAACTCACGTTGTGACATTGTCGATCGACTTTGTTAGTTTTCTCATCAACTTTGACACTTTGTCGATCATCTTTGTCGCTTTGTCGATCAACAATTGCAAAATGAGACTTTCAAAATTGATCTGGATTTCAACATTCTGAAAATGAGCTGGCTTGAATTTATTCTCTCACGAAAGCAAGTCCTCCTCCGGCTCTTTCGAGGGAGGATAGATGAAATGAAGCGGGCGCTTCAGCCAATAGCGGAAGAGAATGGACGAAAATTTGGAGTATTGCCGGATATCGATATTCCGTGATTTGATAGCCACATACAATGCCAGCAGGAAGCTGACCAGGAAATTGATTATTCCGATGCCGGCAATGCCCAGCAGGCACCATCCGATCTGCGTCAGTCCGATGCTGAAATGCAGCTCGTGCAAACCAACAGCCATATTGCCTGTTGAAAAGGTAATGTGCCGGATGTCATAAGGCAAACCAAACACATGGCCAACCAAGCCGGCCGTGCCCAGCAAAAAACCGAGTATCACGTTACCCGACAAGGAACCGGCATGCTCATCCAGGTAATTGATCAGTCGGGTTTTGCGGCGTGCATGCCCTGGCTTTTCAGGGTTCACCCGGTTGCGAAGGCGTTCGGCAATCCGGCCGTAGAGCATCTGGTTATCGACATAGCCTGAGATCACACTGGATACAAACAGAAACACTCCTGTAAGCGCGGCATAAAAGAAAGAAAGCGACTTGTAAGGATGGATATCATGCAGCATCTGCGAAGCCTGGGCCTGATCAACAAGCGACTGACCCGTCAATCGTTCATAGATAAATATCCACAGCAGGGTGAAAGGAAAAACAAGCAGGAGGTTTCCGGCAAAGGAAATGGTCTGGCTCCGGCATACCTTGGCAACCATCACGGCAAGCTGAAAAAGAGGGACTCCTCCCTCTTTGCGTGCATCCATGGAACTGGCAATGGCCGAAGCGGTCATCGCCGGCTGTTTGGTGGCCAGTGCGGAGCCTGACACCTGGATAAGTACAAAGCCGATGGCGTAGTTCAGACTGTATGACAGCGCTTCCCAGAACGGAGCCAGGTTCGCATGATGCAGCAGAATTTTGAAGATGACCAGGAGTGATACGATGAAGCCGCCTCCACAAGACGACAAAAAGAATTTGAAATATTCCGATCGCGTGGTGGTGATGTAATGCTCCCCAATGCGGCCTTTGTGTTCGGCAATCTGATAAGAGAGTACCGACAGTGTTGTGGATATAAAACGAAAAATATCAGTTTGTGTATTTTCATGAACCACGCTTTGCTTGAAAAACAAAACAAACTGGTCGGGCCCCAGCTCGGTGGAGTCGTTCATGAAGTCGGTCAGTACGAGGGCACGCCGTATCAGCTGCCGGAGCATGCGCAGCAGGAAATTCTGGTTCAGGCTCGTACCTGCATGAATGCTCTTCCTCCGGATGATCTCGAGGCTTTCGGCACATTGGTTGAGCATGACAATCGAGTGGCGCAGGCACTGGTGGTCGTAGGTGCCTTTTTTGAGCAGGTCCATGAATTGCAGCAACTCTTTGTTCTGCTCCAGGAAACAGGTCTGCAGCTCCGTGTCTTTGCCTATGCGGCGGGTGATCTGGTTGTCGGTGCCGTAAAAGGCGATGCGGTAGGAACACACCGTAAGTGCGTTGATGATCTGGTGAAAAAGACGGTCGTTGATGGGATCAAAGCCGATGCGGATTTTGGCAAACAACTCTTTCCAGATTTCATCTCCAATGGAAGTGACCCACTTATAATCCGATTTTTTGTGAAAGACCCGGGCGAATACTTCATCCAGCGATCCCGGATCGTTGAGTGAAGGCAATAGCTTGTGGCGGAAACGGCTGGTTATTTCGGCAAAGAAACCGCTTTTCGACGGGATGCCGCTTTCGATGAAGAAATCGGTGAAGTCGGCCTCCTCTATGATTTCATCCATCAGTTTGCTGAAGGCGGCAGACAGGGCGGGATCATCAAGCAGGGCACTGAGTTCCTGAATTCTCTTTTGTGCCTCTTCGGTATGACGCACACGGCGTGGACGGATCAGATCCACAAGTCCGCTTAAGAACCTTACTTTCGAATCAAAATCACCTTCCTTCGGAATCTGCTCCAGGTACTGCTTTATGCCAGGCTGAGAAATCATTGGCAAATTTACTGTTTAATTGAGTGGGCTGAAATGAATTCAGGCCGGCTGAAACAATAAAAATGAATATCGAATACCGAACACCGAATTTCGATTCAATGAAGATTTTTGTGCAATCACTTCACCTGAATACTGATCCAATCTGAAATTTCTTTCAGCGCGGCAGGCGAAAATGTTTGTTCGATCCGGGCATATTCGGAAGGGAGGCCTGTGTTGCATTCCTGGAACAGGTGATTGAGGCCGGGAAGCTCATGCGTGGTTACGTGTTTATTGCCTCCTTTTTCAAGGCCTTTGCGAATGGCTTCCAGGTTGACTTTGGCAGGAACCTGTAAATCCTTCGATCCGTTCAGTGCAAGAACAGGGCATTTCACCTCTTTCAGTATAGGTTGAGGGTTGTAGCGGATGAAATACTGCATCCAGGTGCCGCTGAGCCCAGCTACGGAGGCGGTGATATAGTCTTCTTTACTGATTCCTTCGGGCTTTGCATCGGGTGATTCTGTCAAAGCTTTCTCGTAATAAGCAGTCAGTTTCTCTTTCAGTTTGTCCGGCTCCGTTGAGTTGTTAATGATATCGAATGCGCCTTTGCTGAGGGTTGCCTCTTTTTGAATGTCAGGCTCTTTTACACCGGAAGCTCTTTGAATGGCTGCTTTCTGAAGGAGCAACAGATCCCCGCCGGAAATACCGGTACCTGCCAGAAGTACAATGAAACGGATATTTTTCATTTTGGCCGCCACGATGGGTGCAATGATACCTCCCTCGCTGTGTCCGATCAGGCCGATTTTTTTCTTGTCCACTTCTTTTCTTCCCATCAGGTAAGTCACGCCTGCTTCAATGTCGGTTGCAAAATTCTGAGTGGTGACATTCTGGAAGCTGCCTGTTGAGCCGCCCACGCCTCTGTCATCCAGTCTGAGAACGCCAATACCGTTACGCGTCAGGTAATCGGCAATGACGAGGAAGGGTTTGTGTCCAGCTATTTCTTCATCCCTGTTTTGAGCACCGCTGCCGGTGATCAGCAGCACCACCGGGAATACCCCTTCTTTGCGGGGCAGCGTCAGTGTTCCGGCAAGTGTTACACTGTCTTTTACATTTGCAAATTTCACTTCTTCCGAATAATAGGGATATGGACTGACAGGCTCCTGAGGCCTTTTTACGATTTCTTTCTTCATCTCTTTGCGCAACAGATTCATGGGAAAGGTTTGTCCGCTTTGTTTGAAATTGCCGGCAATCGAATCTCCCTGCAGCGTACCTGTGTACTCAATGCCGGCAACTGTGATCTGCATCTTAATCACTCTATTTTCATAAGTGGTATGCGTGACAGGAATCACCCGTGTGCTCTGATCCGGGCTTTCCATGGTGGATGAATAGCCGGTGTCGGTCTTGGTGACATGAAAAACGATCCGCAACTGAAAACCCTGCACTTTGAGTATGCCGTTCCACTGACCGGTGATGTCCTGTGCGTTTAATGACAGGGTAAGCAGTCCGAGGCAGGTAATTAGTAATATTTTGAATGATTGTGTTTTCATGGGTTGTGTTTATTAGAGTGAGGTGAATTAGAAATCGTTTTGGAGGAATATTCCATATTGTAATCCGAATAAAGCTTTTTAATATTTGGGCATGTCCCCGCGAAGGGGCGGGGCCGGGCTTTCCCCCTTTCATAATTTAGAAAAATTGGTAGGGGGCCTGGCGGCACTCGCTCTTTTCAGTTTAGTTCTTCTCTGGTGTATTCGATGTAATTTGAAAGTTTATATTCCTTGTCGGACCTAATTACTGAAAAGGAGCTCAGACAAAAATGCCTCTATCCCTCATGCAAAAAGTCTCCGGAATATTGATCTCGATTGGTTTTTAAATGTTCATAACAGTAGTAAACCTTGAAGTGTAGAACACGATAAGTTTCGATTTTAAAGTGTAACTCAGAAATATATATCCAATTTCTTGCATGAGGGATTGAGGCATTTGTCTGAGCTCCTTTGCAGCAACCAATCCAGATGAGGAGCACATATTATCAGGTTAAATCGAAAGCATCAGAGAACTCTAAACTGCAAAGAGCGAGTGCCGAAAGCCCGGCCCCGCCCCTTCGCGGGGACATGCCCTAATAATTAAACTCCTAACTCTTATTGATGTTCACATGATTCCAAACATTAATCATATGCCCCAAAAACTACTCCCAACTCCCAGCAAGCACAGAGATCAGGTATTTGGAAATAACTTCAGCCACCAGCAAAGTAATCCCGAACACAAGCATGCCTTTTGTTCCTTTCAGGTTGCAGGCCAGACTGAAGCCGCGATACATCAGTATAATCATCCACACCGTGGAGGTCAAAATAATAATCGTAAGTAATGCAAAGGCAATAAACTGAGCCATCCCCGGAGCTGACAGCGTTGCATGAGGCAACTCAGGTACATATTTACCCATGAGATAGCGGGTAACTTCCTGATGAGGAATAACAAGCGCGGCAAGTGAAACAAAAATAAGAGGCCATCGGGAAAGAGCCAGGTTCCCAAGCACATCGATGAAACGGATCGATGAGGAAGAAAAGATTTTGCCGCTCATAAAGAGCAATGCAGCAAATACCAGCCAGCCAATAAACCCTTCTGCGAGTAAGCAAACAGCGGAAACAGGTTCAGGCGACAGATGCACATCCACGGCTCCGTCGAAACGCACATGGCAAAGGCAGTTCAGCGCTCCGCAAAGAAGCATAGCTGACAAACCCACTCCAAGCGCCCTGAATTCGGAAATGCGATCGAAAGGCCGGAACAAACTCCTTTGTGTATCGGATCCCATTTTCATTGCTTTTTGTTTTTTTCAAGTTGTTTGATTTTGCCGATGATATCATCCACATAATTGCGGACAGAGGGATAACTCAGATCCATGATTTTGGCCATTTCCTTGAGGCTTCCGCTGGTCTTCACAAAATTGAGAATGAACTCCTGCTCCTCCTGGCTGAAGCTGACGAGCAGAGGAAAATCAAAAAGCCCGTCCACCTCTGTTCCGCAGCTGGAACAATGCAGTTTTTTTACTTTCAGGTTTGACTGACAACTGGGGCATTGCAGCGGTAATTTCTTTTGCATATCATCAAATATTGAAATGAATTACAGCACAAATGTAATCCAATAATCAACAATATGAATATTTTAATTAATATTATTTAGTTTATATTAAATAATATTCAAATAAATGATGTGAATATTGGTGGATTGGGAATTCAGTATATCAATGCTTGGGTTCCCAGAGCACTGCTTTCAGGTTATCGATATACACTGTTTTGCGGCCGTTGTTCCAGAAGTGAAAGCTGAGTTTATCATCTTTGTGAAGGATATACGGTGTGAGGTAATCAAAATGAAGGGTGTTCCATTGCCCTGCTTTGACAGGCACATCCGAAATACCAAGGGCTCTGTAATCACGCACGTGACCATGGTATTCAATAGCGGCAACCAGACAGCAGCTGGCGATCTGCGGGCTGACGGTGGGATATACATCAACCGTCATGCGCAGCCAGCAGTAATTCTTGTTGCTCAGGTTCCAATAATAATCTTCAAAACTGCCGGCAAAGTCATGCAGACTATCAAGCCGTAGGCAGTGTTTGCTTTCGAACCCGAAGGTATCCACCCGGCTGGCGTTATCGATATCAGGTCTGGGATTTTCAAAATCGCGGAAATACACTTCCTTTTTGTAGTAGTCTTCTTCATCTCCTTTAAAGCCCTGGCTGAACTGATCCCGGTCTATTTCCAGAAGAGCATAATCAGCCTCCGATATTCTTGTTTTACCAAATATTCTCCAGTAATAGGCCTTTGTCATGCGGGAGCTGTCCAGTATCCAATGTGTCGCCTGCCAGGTTTGAAACAGATTGAGCGCCACACAGGCAATAATCAGTGAAACAGAGATTACATGCAGCAGTCTGCCTTTTTCGCGGACAGCAATCAGGAAGAAACCAAGAGGCAAGGCCAGTAAGGGATAGGACTCAACCATAGGACGCTGGCTGAAGCTGGCCGCATACCACCAGCAATCCCAGCTTGAAAGTACATAGATGTTGACGACCGTAAAAACAAATGCAGGGTAAAACAGGTCTTTTCTTTTCCGGTATAAACGATAAAAACCAAGCAGGGCAAAAACCATGACCGGCGTATACAGCAGCCAGCCCTTTTTATAGCTGAATAAAAATTCAAATGTATAAGGATCCA
>DASYGQ010000081.1:0-3812 GCA_035999585.1 Bacteroidia bacterium
CAGCACATCTCGTCTGCCGAAAGCCTCATTCAGCTCGAAGCTGTTGTATTCCTTACTGATACCGATATTGGCCTGTATGATTTCCGGAGTGATTTCAGCCCCTGGTTTCAGGGAGATCATGAGCTTATCGGTTTCATTGACAATTTTGCCCAGGTCAGTTCCCAGGAATTCCGCAAGCATCATCAAAGCTTTGGGGCCAATATTATAGCCTTTTTCCTTCATATAGCCTGTGATCCATTCCTGGATTTTGTAATCCCTTATTTTCTCGGAATGAAACAGCACTGCGTGTTTGGCCAGTGCTTTGGCAAAGCTGGTACGCTTGTCAACCGTTTTATACTTGCAGCAGAAAACAAGAATGGTACTCGGCTGCGGGTTTTCGAGATACGCAACGAGCGGATGTTTCTTGTCTTTCTCTTTCTCTTTTTCCTTTTTGGAGGGGGCTTCATCATCGTCTGAATCACCTTTTTCAATGAGTCCACGTATACCCTGTGCTTCTTTAATGATGACAACCTTTCTGTCGCCCATCATCGGAAAACCTTTGGCTTCGCTGATGACTGTCTGGAGGTCGACATCCCGTCCATACAGAACGGTCATGTTGAATTCGCGTTCCGTCTCATCCAATACATCATGCTCGAGATGATGGCTGATCTTGTCAATGAAATAGGGCTCTTCACCCATCAGGAAATAGACAGGCTTGTAGTTTTTCTTTTTGAGATCGGATAGTATGGAACTATAGTCTGACAAGGGTGCGCTGTTTGTAATTAACAGGAACGAAAATAGCAAGGATTCAGGAAATACGGGGGGGAAATATGAACAATTTATCCTAAATTGAGAGGAACGGCTTTCAGGCCACACCTTTCTAAATGCTATCTTTGCCTGAATGAGCCGGATTACGCGATTTGTTGATGTAGTGCTTCCTTTACCGGTACCCAATCTGTATACCTATCGGGTTCCGCTCGAGTGGAATGAACTGGTGCGAACAGGACAACGTATCATCGTGCAATTCGGTAAAAACAAACTCTATACGGCCTTAATCCGTCGCATTCATGACCGGGCACCTGCTTCCTACTCAGCCAAATACATCGATTCCCTGCTGGATGATGCTCCTGTGGTGACGGAGCAGCAGTTTCAGCTTTGGGAGCAATTGGCAGCGTATTACATGTGTCAGCTCGGTGATGTATTGAACGCCGCTTTACCAGCCGGTTTGAAACTGTCCAGTGAGACAAAGGTGATCCTTAATCCCGATTACCGGGGCGATCGCAGTGAACTGACCGACCGTGAATTTATGGTCGCCGAAGCTTTGGAGCTGCGCAATGTGCTCAGCTTTCAGGAAATATCCGAGGTGCTTTCCCTGAAAATAATACAACCTGTTCTGAAATCGTTGTTGGAGAAAGGGATGATCCTGGTGCGCGAAGAAGTGCGTGAAAAATACAAACCCAAGCTTGAGATTTTTCTGCACCTGGGCAAAGGACTGGAAGATGAGAATAAGCTTCGGGAAGTATTTGATAAACTGGAAAAAAAAGCACCCAAGCAATTGGAAGCACTGATTGCTTATATCAAATATTCAGATCGTTACTCTCAGAACCCCAAATTTGTCCGGAAGGCAGATATTGTTAAAAGCTCCGATGCCGCAGCCGTGACTTCGTTGCTCAAAAAAGGAGTCTTTACCTCCAGTGAAGAAGAGGTCGGCCGTATTGCTCATCAGCAGGGCCTTGAGCAGCAGCAAAAGCCTTTTAATGCCGATCAGCAGGTTGCTTATGAAAAGATAAAAGAAGATTTTAAAACAAAGGACATCGGTCTCATTCACGGTGTTACCTCAAGTGGGAAAACGGAAATCTATTTGCGACTGATGAAGGAAACGCTTGATGCAGGCAAACAGGTTTTGTACCTTCTTCCTGAAATAGCACTTACCACTCAGATTATTACACGTCTTCAGAACCATTTTGGTGGAAGCATCAGTGTTTACCACAGCCGTTTCAATGAAAATGAGCGGGTGGAAGTTTGGAAAACCGTTTTAGGAGAAGGTCCTGGAACAAACAAAACCAGTCTGGCGTCAAACCTGGTGCTTGGAGCCCGTTCCGCTATATTCCTGCCTTTTACCAATCTGGGTCTTGTTATCGTTGATGAAGAGCATGATTCATCTTATAAACAATATGACCCGGCGCCCCGATACAATGCCCGTGAAACGGCAATGTTTCTGGCATCTATTCACAAAGCAAAAGTGCTGCTCGGTTCGGCCACTCCTTCAGTGGAAAGCACCTTCAACGCTCAAAGCGGGCGATATGGTTTTGCGGAAATGGACAAGCGTTTTGGCGGTATGGAGATGCCGGTGATTGAAATTGTCGACATCAAAGAGGCCGGAAAGCGCAAACTGATGAAGTCGCATTTTTCACCTCAGTTGCTTGATAAAATACAACTATCCCTGAACAACAAGGAGCAGGTCATCCTGTTTCAGAACCGCCGTGGCTTTGCACCTTTGCTTGAATGCGCCACTTGCGCCTGGACTCCCCGGTGCACGCAATGCGATGTGAGCCTGACGTACCACAAGCAGGTTAACCAGTTGCGTTGTCATTACTGTGGCTATTCCATCAAACCTCCGGTAAGCTGCAGCGCCTGCGGAGATTCAAACATGCGCACCAAAGGTTTCGGTACAGAGAAAATCGAGGACGATCTAAGCATCTATTTTCCTGGAGCTAAGATTGCCCGGATGGATCTGGATACAACCCGTGCCAAATTCGCACACCGGCAGATCATCAGCGATTTTGAAGAACGGAATATTGATATTCTCGTCGGTACACAAATGGTGACGAAAGGCCTGGACTTTGATAATGTATCGCTTGTGGGTGTCCTGAATGCCGACAGTATGCTGAATTTCCCTGATTTTCGTGCCTTTGAGCGCAGCTATCAGCTGATGGCCCAGGTTTCTGGCAGGGCAGGACGGAAAAATAAACAGGGACAGGTAATTATTCAGTCATATAATCCTGAGCATCCGATCCTGCAGTTTGTCGTTCACAACAATTACCAGGGCATGTATATCAGTGAGCTGAGCGAACGAAAAAATTTTCAGTATCCGCCTTATTTCCGTCTCATCCAGTTTACCGTGCGTCACAAAGATCAGGATCTGATCAACCTGGCAGCCAGCCATTTTGCTGACATACTGAAAGCGCATTTTGGAAAACGAGTGCTGGGACCGGAGTTCCCGGTTGTAGCAAGAATCCGCAATGAATACTACAAAAATATTTTACTGAAGTTTGAAAGAGAGGCGTCCATGTCAAAAGTAAAGGACATTCTGAATGCCGAGATGGCAGCTTTTAAAAATAATGTGGATTTCAAAGGAGTGAAGATCATTCCGGATGTGGATCCCATTTAAAGAATTAAGAATCTCTTTCCGTGTCGTCGATGTGAAACATATGCATGGCCCTGTGCATGACAGGTGCAAGCACAACTGCTATCGTGGTGAGGAATGCTACACCACTGAAGATCGCATAGGCCGAGGCGAATATTTTGGCTGCATTCGATGGCATCGGGTCAACCGGTCCCATTCCTGTTAAAATCATGGATGCATTGAGTAATGAGTCGATCCAACCCAGTTTACAGGTATAATGATATCCAAGAATCCCCAATCCAAGTGAAAAGGCAAGCATTACTGATGCCATCCCGATGCCTGTACGCACCCGCTGATAAAAAATCTGGCGGGGAGCTAATTTGTCTCTTTTTTTTTTATGCTCAAACATCGGGGTGTGGCAGGATTAATGAGCTGTATCCGCTCATTTGGTGTTGACTATCGCTATTTTTTTGCCATCCTTGCTGAT
>DASYGQ010000122.1:0-12729 GCA_035999585.1 Bacteroidia bacterium
TTCAGATTGAAGTTAATATGTCGGAAGTGGAATTCGAGACTTTCCGTTCAGGAGGTGCAGGCGGACAAAATGTAAACAAAGTGGAAACTGCTGTGAGACTTTATCACAAGCCTTCCGGAATTATCATTAAAAACCAGGAATCAAGGTCACAGCTTCAGAATAAAGAAAACGCCATACGCCTTCTCAAATCTCAGCTTTACGAAGCCGAAATGCGAAAACGCATGGCCAGTGTGGCTGCCATAGAAGGCAACAAGAAGAAAATCGAATGGGGCTCCCAGATCCGGAATTATGTCTTTCATCCATATAAGCTTGTGAAAGACCTACGCTCAGGCAAAGAAACATCCGATGTACAGGGTGTCATGGATGGCGACCTGAATGATTTTATCAAAGCCTACCTGATGGAATATGGCGACAGTTACTGATAAAATACTGTAATCTTGTTGCATAGTAATAGCAGAATCAGTTTATTCAATATCTTAAAATTAACATGTCGGAAGTCACTATATACCACAATAACAGGTGTTCAAAAAGCCGGGAAGCTATGTGCATCCTG
This sequence comes from Bacteroidia bacterium, assembly GCA_035999585.1. Lineage (GTDB taxonomy): Bacteria > Bacteroidota > Bacteroidia > Palsa-965 > Palsa-965 > Palsa-965. The sequence continues at coordinate 554 of DASYGQ010000122.1, forward strand.
GACGAGATAAAAGTGAAAGCCCATGTGATTGAATACCTGATCACTCCTCCGACAGAAGATGATATTATTGAACTGCTCAGGAAGCTCGGGATGAAAGCTGAAGACATTGTACGCAAGGGCGAAACCTTATACAAGGAAAAATTCGAAGGCAAGAAAATGACCGAAAGCCAGTGGGTTAAAATCCTTGCCAAGCACCCTATCCTGATTGAACGTCCCATTGCCGTGAAAGGGAACAAGGCCATCATAGCCAGACCACCGGAGAAACTGAAAGCTTTCCTCAAATAAACACGTAACCCTCTCTTTATCCGCCTGAGCATGCTTTCCGGAGGCACAATGCTGCCTGCTTTTCATTTCCCGGATTCTTTTTCTAATTTTGATATCCCCCGCTCATTATTCAGTGAAGAAATTTCATTCTGAATTGGATTAGAACGGCGTGACTGATGAAATAATCCTTATTCACATTTTCCTCAGGTATCACTCAGATCATTAAAACAAAGAAACCATGGCACGCATTACCTCATTTGAGCACTACAAGAATGAATACAAAAAAAGTGTTGATGATCCTGAAGGGTTCTGGGCGGGTATTGCTGAAGAATTTCAATGGACAAAAAAATGGGATAAGGTTCTGGAATGGGATTTCCGTAAGCCGGAAGTGAAATGGTTCATCAATGGGAAATTTAATATCACAGAAAACTGTCTCGACAGACACCTGGCGGCAAATGGCAACCGGATTGCTTATACCTGGGAAGCCAACGACCCGAAAGAAGCGAATGTAAGTTATACCTACAGGCAGTTATATGAGGAGGTATGCCGTTTTGCCAATGTGCTGAAAAAACACGGAGCCCAAAAAGGCGACCGCATCTGCATATACATGCCTATGGTTCCGCAGGCCATTATTGCGATGCTTGCCTGCGCCCGTATCGGTGCCATACACTCGGTTGTTTTCGCAGGCTTCTCGGCATCATCACTTGCCGGTCGCATTCAGGATGCTGATTGTAAAATCATTGTTACAAGCGACGGAGCCTATCGGGGCATGAAAGACATTCCCATCAAAGCCGTAGTGGATGAAGCTTTGGAAACATGCCCGGGAGTGAAACGGGTCATCGTATATGAGCGCACAAAAACAAAAATAGAAATGCTATCCGGCCGTGATGTGAGCTGGACGGAAGAAATGAAAACTGTTCCTGCCGAGTGCAAGGCAGAACTCATGGATTCGGAAGACATGCTGTTCATCCTCTATACCTCAGGATCCACAGGGAAACCCAAGGGTGTAGTGCATACTTGCGGCGGTTACATGATCTTTACAAAATATTCTTTTGAAAATGTATTTCAGTACAACTCAGGTGATCTGTTCTGGTGCACTGCGGATGTGGGTTGGGTAACGGGCCACAGTTATATCGTTTACGGCCCGCTGCTTGCGGGAGCAAGTTCCCTTATTTTTGAAGGTGTTCCAACCTGGCCTGATCCGGGAAGATTCTGGCAGATGATTGACAAGCATCAGGTCAATATTTTCTATACCGCTCCCACAGCAATACGGGCACTGGAAGCATCAGGCCTTGATTATGTGAAACCTTATAAACTAGATTCTCTGCGGGTGCTGGGAAGCGTGGGTGAACCCATTAATGAAGAAGCATGGAACTGGTACAACATCAACATTGGCAAAGGCCGATGCCCTATTGCCGATACCTGGTGGCAAACCGAGACAGGAGGAATACTCATATCGCCGCTTGCAGGAATTACCAAGACAAAACCCGGCTTTGCCACGCTTCCTCTCCCAGGCGTGCAGCCCCTTCTTGTGGATGATAAAGGAGTTGAACTGAAAGAAAACGGGGTGCAGGGTAATCTCTGCATAAAGTTTCCCTGGCCTTCGATTATAAGAACCACTTACGGGGATCATGAGCGCTGCCGTCAGGCATACTTTGCAACCTACGACAATCTTTATTTCACGGGCGATGGATGCCGGCGCGATGAAGATGGATATTACCGGATTACCGGGCGTGTGGATGATGTTATCAATGTATCTGGTCACCGTATCGGAACTGCTGAAGTCGAAAACGCCATTAACATGCACATCGATGTTGTTGAATCTGCCGTTGTCGGTTACCCTCATGATATTAAAGGCCAGGGCATTTATGCCTATGTGATCTGTACCAATGTGAATAAAAATGAAGAAATCCTGAGAAAGGAGATACTGGCAGAAGTAATGAAAGTGATAGGGCCCATTGCCAAGCCAGATAAGATTCAGATCGTTAAAGGCTTGCCCAAAACCCGTTCAGGCAAAATCATGCGCAGGATATTGCGTAAGGTAGCTGAAGGAGATGTGTCCAACCTGGGCGACACCTCCACCCTGCTCGATCCTTCGGTTGTTGATGACATCACGCGGGGAAGGGTCTGAAAAACGTGTCTTTGCTTTCGGTGCTGCAAAGAAAGCAAGAGCACGGATCAAGACCTTCTGTTCCAATCTTTCCTAGAGTAAGGAAGAAAATTCTTAAAGGCAAAGAACGGAATAGTGTATTTGTATTACCTGAAGAGGGCAAATGTGTTAATCTTCCTTAAAATATACTGTGATTACCTCATAAATCGGGCAAATTATTGTGTGATTAGGCCCAGTAATGTATCTTCGTCTCTTAATCAGTTTCCGTGACCGACAGCGTAGTCATCATTCCAACCTTTAACGAAAAAGAGAACATCGAAAAGATGATCCGGAAGGTCTTTTCCCTTCCGAAGGAATTTCATGTCCTGATCGTAGATGACGGATCGCCTGATGGAACCGCTGAAATTGTCCGGAGCCTCATGAAGGAATTTCCTGGCCGCCTTTTTCTTGAGGAGCGTAAAGGAAAACTGGGGCTTGGCACTGCATATATTCACGGCTTTAAATGGTCTTTCAGTCGCCCATACGAATTTGTTTTTGAAATGGATGCCGATTTTTCCCACAATCCCGACGACTTGATCCGGTTGTACGATGCCTGCAAAAAAGGAGGTGCTGATGTCGCCGTTGGCTCCCGCTATACCAAAGGAGGAAAGGTGAGCAACTGGCCAATGGGCAGAGTTCTGATGTCTTATTTTGCCTCTGTTTACGTGAATACGATACTATGGATGGGCGTTCGCGACACAACAGCAGGCTTCAAATGTTACCGCAAAAAAGTATTACAAACCATTGATCTGGATTCCATCAAATTTGTTGGCTATGCTTTTCAGATAGAAATGAAATACAAAGCAAAGAAACTCGGCTTTAAAATCAAGGAAGTGCCCATCACGTTCATCGATCGTCAGCAGGGCACCTCCAAGATGAGTTCCAATATTTTCAAGGAAGCTTTTTTAGGCGTGCTTCAAATGCGCTTCATGAAACTCTGATTCCTACTCTATGAAAACCACCCTTCTTAGAAATGCCTGGATCATCAATGAAGGCAAAAGGGTTAAAGGAAGCCTTCTAATCAAAGACGGATTCATATCTGAAATTTCCGATGATCCTTTCCTTTCAGTTCCGGCAGACGAGATTGTAGACGCCAAAGAAAAATATCTTTTTCCCGGGCTCATTGACGATCAAGTGCATTTCCGTGAACCAGGTCTAACGCACAAAGCCGATATCTATTCCGAAGCCAGGGCCGCTGTTGCAGGGGGGATTACTTCATTCATGGAAATGCCGAATACCGTTCCCAATACGCTCAATCAGGATCTGCTTGAACAAAAATACAAACGTGCTTCCGAATGTTCCTTAGCTAATTATTCTTTTTTCATGGGAGCTTCCAATGATAATATCGGAGAAGTTCTGAAAACAGATCCCCGTACCGTTTGCGGCGTTAAAATATTCATGGGTTCCTCTACCGGCAATATGCTGGTTGACAACCGAAAAACACTGGAGACCATTTTTGAACGTTGCAAAATGCTGATTGCCGTTCACTGCGAAGATGAAGAAACGATCCGCGCCAATACCCTTGCTTTCAGGGAACTCTATGGCGAAGATGTTCCTGTTTCAGCACATCCGCTTATTCGTAGCGCAGAGGCCTGTTATAAATCATCATCGATGGCTGTTGAGCTGGCCCGGAAATACGGAACCCGCTTGCACATCCTGCATATTTCAACCGCCCGCGAGCTCTCGCTTTTCGACAATTCGATACCACTCCGTGAGAAAAAAATAACCGCCGAAGCCTGTATACATCACCTTTGGTTTTCCGACGAGGATTATGCGAAGAAAGGCAATTTCATCAAATGGAACCCTGCGGTTAAAACAAAAGCCGACCGGGATGCCATTCTGAAAGGGGTGCTCGATAATCACATCGATGTGATTGCAACAGACCATGCACCACATACCCGTGAAGAAAAAGCAAACACCTATTTTAAAGCTCCTTCAGGGGGGCCGCTTGTTCAGCATGCACTCACCGCCCTGCTTGAATTGCATAAACAGGGAAAAATAACGCTTGAAAAGATAGCCGAAAAAACCAGCCATGCAGTGGCCGACTGCTTCCGTATTGAAAAACGGGGCTATATCCGTAAAGGATACCATGCGGATCTTGTATTGGTTGACATGAACAAACCCTGGACAGTTGAAGCTTCCAACATTTATTCCAAATGCGGCTGGTCGCCTTTTGAAGGTGATACATTCAGCACCCGCGTTTCACAAACCTGGGTAAACGGGAACCTTGTATACGATGAAGGCAGGTTTGACGAAACCGCAAAAGGTCAGCGGCTTTTATTCCGGGCCTGAGTTTTCCTTCTTATCTTTGAGCGGTTAAAAAAACAGCTGTGCTATACGCCCTACTCCGACCGTTCACAAACATCTTCTTACGTATATTCTACAGGCTCCAGGTCAAAAACCTGGGTACAGTGCCACAAAAGGGCCCATTGGTATTCCTGCCTAACCATGTAAATGCCTTCATCGACCCTGTGGTCATTGGCATGCTAACCAAGCGACGGATCCGATTTTTTGCCCGTGGGGACGTATTCCACGGAACACTTGCCAAATGGGCATTGGAAAGCATGAATATCAGTCCGATGTACCGCATGTCGGAAGGTTACAGCGAAGTGAAAAAAAACGACGAGACCTTTGAAGAGTGCCGGCGTCTGTTGATGGAAAACAAAGCCATACTTATCTTTCCGGAAGGCATCTGCATCCAGGAAAAACGAATCAAGCGCTTCAAAAAGGGCATGGCCCGCATATTACTCGGCATTCAGGATAACACGCATCGAGATGGAATTCAGCTCATGGCCATCGGGTTGAACTATTCCAATGCAAAGAATTTCCGGAGCCGCCTCTTTATCAATTTCGGCACTCCTTTCACAATCTCCGATTATTCGGCTCTTTACGAAAAAGACAAGGTAAAAGCCATCAACGACTGCACCCAGTTTATGCAGGATGAACTGGAGAAAGTCATTGTTTCCATCTCAAACCGGGAAAACGATGAGCTCTACGAGGCAATTACAGAAATATACGTAACACAATGGTTGGGAGAAAAAGGGCTCAGGCCTACTGATCAGGAAGCTGAGCATATGTTGAATAAGTCGGTTGCAGCAATGATTAATGGCTTTCAGGAGCATGAGCCACAGCGCATTGAAAACCTGAAAAACAAAATCCTCCCCTATTACAAAACCCTGGACACGCTTCGGCTAAGAGATCATCTTTTACGCAAAGATGCCCTTGAAAAAATGTGCCTGAAAAGCGTCCTGAACGATTTTTTTATCATGTGGTTCGGCTTGCCATTATATTGGGTTGGCCTTTTATTGAACCTTCTTCCTTACCGGATTGCGAGAAACATGGCCAATGAAAAAGCGAAGAATGTGGAATTTCATGCCTCCATTTATGCAAATGTTGGAATGATTTTATGGATTGTTTTTTATGTGCTGCAACTCGTCCTGATCCGTTCGCTGTTTCACAATCCTCAGCTTTCTCTGGCCTGGATTTTTCTCGTGCCTTTGAGCGGCATTTATGCCATTGCCTTTTATCCAACGATGAAAAAAATATTCGGTCGCTGGCGGTTGCTGGGTCTGGTGAGGAAAGACAAGGAAGAAGCCCAAAAACTGATACTTGAAAGAGAGGAAATAATCCAGCTTATCAGGCAGGAATTGAAATCAGCAGGCTTCTAAGCCCTCCTTATACTTCATTCAAAAGGGGAAAGTCCAACCCACGGGCTCCCAAAATCAGCAATGCTCGGTTCAACTATTTAACCCTGTTCAAACTAAGCGCCTTCAGCATCCAGTCAGGCAATGCCTTTGCCGCATCTCTCTTTCTCAGGTCAAGATACCAGCCCAGTTTTTTCAGGATCGGAATTTTATGTGTTTCCACGAACTCAATCAATGCACCGTCCGGGTCTTCGATATAGCTGAAATGCCCGGCTGCCTCGCCCATATCAAAGCTCTCTGAACTATCCACCGTGAATGGATATCCTTTTGCTTTACACACTTCTCTAAGGTTTGACATGCCATTGATATCGAAACAAAGGTGGATAAAGCCCTGATCGCCCCAGAAGCGATTTTCAAATATCTTATGTGGCTGAGGACGGGAGGTTTGGATTAGTTCGATGGAGCTGCTTCCAAGTAGTTTACTGAAGGCTCCGGAACGCGGCTTGCTGTGCTGCAACAAAACCCTTCTCATTTTATCCGTACCACCGGGAATGGTGGCAAGGTCTGCGAAAACACTTTCCTTGTCATAAATAATCTTGTCGTAACCGAGAATTTCAGCGTAGAACAGAATAGATCGTTCCATATCCGACACACCGATCATGCTGCCTTCGGGGCCTCCGGTCAGTTGCATGCCTTTGCCGAACCAGTCTTGTCCGGTTACAATCTGAAAGAGATTGTTCCAGGGGTCCCGAAGAAAAAAAGTGTCTTTTCCTGAAGGGTCCTTTACAAGCCCTGATACCATATTTACCTTCTGTGATTTCAGAAACTCAAAGGAAGCCTTTACATCCGAAGATTTCATGCGCGTACAGAAAAGACCAAGATCCCCGGCTTTGATCTCGAATACTGCCGGTTGTGGAACACGGCTGGTATATTGCCATATTTCAAATCCTCCGCCACCTTTCATGTTGATGGCGAGGATCGCATGTCTCTGATGAGGCTTTCCGCCAGTGTAAGGAAGCATGAGGTTTGCTTCGGCAGCCTCTTCAAAAATGGGAATGTCCATTCCGAAATTTTTCCGGTACCAATCGAAGGCTTCCTTCACCTTTGGAACGCCTATCCCAATTTGTTGTATTCCTGCAAGGGTATAACTCATAAAAATATTCTGGGTTGCATTGTTTGATATCAGACAGGCTATTCCGCTTTTTGATTTCGGATAAGCCTTGAAAACAGCGAGGGGAAGAAACGTTTCATAAGAAGGGCCATGTGTTCCTTGGGCTTACCGACAAAAATCTCCTCTTTGCCTTTACTGATGCCTTGCAGGATACGTGCCGCACATTCGTTCACATCCATGCCTATGCGCTGATTGGCATCGCTCCGGTTGTTCGCTTCTCCTGATGCAGTAAGGGCATGCTGGGAAATGGCTGTTGCAATGCGACCTGGACAAACAATCAGCACACTGATATTATCCTTGTGTAATTCCATGCGCAGTGTTTCGAAGAAGCCATGGAGGGCATGCTTCGATGCAGCATAAGCTGAACGAAGGTAAAAACCGAATTTTCCGGACACACTGCTGATGACTACAATCTGTCCGCTTCGTCGCCTTATCATATGAGGAAGAATACTTTTGGTAAGCGCCACTGTTCCAAAATAATTAACCTCCATAATTTTCCTGTCAAGCTCAAGAGGGGTATCACGTGCAAAAGAGCGCTGACTGACTCCTCCGTTATTAATCAGTATGTCCACTTCACCAAAACGGTCTATCGCCTCAGCGGCGATTTTGCCCATGGAAGAACTGTCGGAGAGATCCAGCGGAAGAATCAGGCAGGAGTTGTCACTGAGCCCGTTTTCCCGCTGCACCCTGCGAAGATCATTTTCATTTCTGGCGGAAAGGATGAGACGCACCTTTTGGCTGGCGAGCTGGCGCACCAGGGCTTCACCTATGCCGGAAGAGGCGCCGGTGATCCAAATGGTTTTATCCTTGAAATAAGACATTGTAAAAGGTTTGGTTCAGGGGCTCCAAAAGCAAAAGTAGAGATTTTTTCAGCCCTTGTCACCCGCTTCTGCATTTCAGTTAAATTTGTCCAGGCAAAACCCAATTGGAATTTAATTATGACTCATTTTATCAAAGGCTTCCTGTTTGCTTTTCTTCTTTTGGTCTTGCCCGCAGCATGCACTCAAAAAAGTAATGTGGCGGTGCCAGCCCGGCCGGAGCATTTGCTGAGCCAGGAACAAATGGCCGGCCTTATCATACGGATGCAGTTACTGGAAGCCACAGTTAACCTGAAAAACACACAAAGACAGACATTGCAGAAAAAAGACAGCCTCCGTTATGGCAATATATTCCGGGAGTGCGGCAGTTCATATGATAATTTTCAGGAAAATTTCAAGTATTACGCCAGTCAGCCCGATCAGCTCAATAAAATATATGACCGGGCTATTGCCGAGCTAACACGCCGTCAGGCAGAAGAAGACAGAAAAAAATAGCGGGGAAGAAGATTTAAACAGGATGGTCTCTTTTGTAAAAAGAGCAAATTTCCTTCACCGATCTGGCCAGCGGAATAAACTCAAAATGAAGCGCTGATTTTATTTTACCTGCAGAAAATTCATAACTATAATTCGCGGCCTTTGCTGTTTCTTTGGTAATCACTGGCTCACGCCCCGTCAGAAAAGCTCTCAGCTTTTCAATTCTCCATCCCATTTCAGCAAGCATAGGGTTTACAGCCACTTTTGCCGTCGGCTTTCCGAACTCTTTATGCATCAGATCAAAAAATGTTCTGAATTTCATATTCTCTGAATTGAGCAGAAAACGTTCACCATTGATATCGCTTTCCATCAACTGGATCATGGCTCTTGACACATCACGCACATCCACATAACCGGTTTGACCGGAGGTGTAAAATTTCAGGCCTTTTGCAGCCATTCTGAATACTGCAATGCTTCCTTTGTTCCAGTCACCCGGTCCAATGATCAGCGAGGGATTGACAACCACCACTTCAAGCCCTTCTTCAGCGCCTCTCCAGGCTTCGCGTTCCGCCCCATACTTGCTGATGGCATAATATGAATTTTCGGGGGCTGTTTTCCAGTGCGTTTCTTCAGTGACAAGTCCTTTTGCAGAGTTTCTTCCCAGGGAGGCAATGGAACTGACATGGCATAGCTTTCTTACTCTTTGGGTGAGACAGGCATTTACAACATTTGCGGTTCCCTCAACATTTACCTGAAGCATCTGAGCCCGGTCTTTCGGAGAGAAAGAGACAATGGCGGCTGTATGGTAGACCTTGTCCACTCCATCAAGGGCATCTTCGAGGGAGGCGAAGTCAAGAATATCTCCTTCCACCCATTCAATTTTTGAAAAAAGAGAAGCTGGCTGTTCGGAATAATAGGAGAAGGTGCGTAAGGTCGCTTCGGTATTGCTGCCGGCTCTTTTTAGCGCGCGCACCTTATGGCCACTGACAACCAGGTCATAAAGCAAATGAGAGCCCACGAGCCCTGTACCTCCGGTAACTAAAATCATATGCTAAATTAATGGAATTCTGTGAGAAACCGGTCTGTCACCTTTCTTCCTGTTGGGAAAGGAGTAAAATCAAAACATACAATTCATAAATAATTACCTTTGCTGCAAACTGAATAAAATGGGATTTGCAGATGAATTGAGATGGCGTGGCATGTTACAGGATATCATGCCTGGCACGGAAGACCTGCTTAACAAAGGGCTTGTGAGCGGCTATATCGGTTTCGATCCCACTGCCGATTCCCTGGGGGTTGGCAACCTTGTCCAGATCATGACACTCCTGCATTTCCAACAGGCAGGTCACAAACCCATTGCGCTTGTTGGCGGAGCCACCGGCATGGTGGGCGACCCATCCGGCAAATCGCAGGAACGTAACCTGTTAAGTGAAGACAGCTTGCGGCATAACCTCGAATGTCAGAAAAGACAGCTTGAAAAATTTCTTGATTTCAACTGCGGTGAGCGGTCGGCGGAGATCGTGAACAATTACGACTGGTTTAAAAATTTCACCTTTCTTGATTTTATCCGTGATGCCGGCAAGCATATATCCATCAATTACATGATGGCCAAAGATTCGGTTCAGAACAGGCTTGCCAATGGCATGTCGTTTACGGAATTCAGTTACCAGCTCATCCAGGGTTATGACTTTTATTATCTCTGGAAACATAAGGGAGTCATGCTGCAGATGGGCGGTTCCGATCAGTGGGGCAATATCGTCACTGGCACCGAATTTATTCGAAGGAAAGACGGAGGTGAGGCGTTTGCGCTTACTACACCGCTCATTAAAAAAGCTGACGGTACAAAGTTTGGGAAATCAGAAAGTGGAAATGTTTGGCTTGATCCGAAGAAAACTTCCCCTTACCAGTTTTATCAGTTCTGGCTCAACGCAAGCGATGAGGATACAAAAAAATACATTCGCATTTTCACCGTGATGAAACGGGAGGAAATCGAAAAGCTGGAGGCTGAGCATATGCTTGCTCCTCATAACCGCATTCTTCAAAAAGCGCTTGCTAAAGATATCACAACACGTGTGCATTCACAAAACGAATTCCTGTCTGCACTCGAAGCCTCTGAACTGCTCTTTGGCAAAGGAACCGAGGAAGGCTTGAGAAATCTGCCTGAGGATACACTTCTTTCCGTATTCGGAGGGGTGCCGCAATTTGATGTGAGCCGGCAGGACCTTGAGAAAGGCATTAATATCATTGATCTGCTGGCGGATAAAACCAAGGTTTTTTCTTCCAAAGGGGAAGCGCGCAAAATGCTTCTGGGCGGAGGGGTTTTCATCAACAAAGCAAAAATCGAAAACCCGGAATTACTTATTACAGGAGAAAATCTGTTAAACAGCCGTTATATTCTCGCTCAAAAAGGGAAGAAAAATTATTTTCTTCTGAAAGCCCTCTGAAACTGGAACTTATCCCTAAAATAGCTGTTGCATTCGTCGCCATTGAGCACATCTATATCTTATGGCTTGAAATGTTTGCCTGGACCACCAAAGGGCGGAAAGTATTCAAATCCATTCCTCCCGAACTTTTTGAGAAGACAAAAGCGCTCGCCGCCAATCAGGGCTTATACAATGGTTTTCTGGCAGCCGGCCTCCTATGGTCTTTGTGTATTGGCGATGCAGGCTGGTCAAAAAATATTGCTCTTTTCTTTTTAACGTGTGTTTCTGTTGCAGGTATTTACGGGGCAATTACGGCACAGCGTTCTATCTTTTTCAAGCAAGGCCTCCCGGCTTTGATCGCCATCGCACTGGTGCTGCTGCTATCATAAGCCTTAGTTTCCCAGGCTTTTCAAAAATTCTTCTTTACTCAGCATACCGTCAGAGAACCGGAGCAATTTCCCATGCTTGTCGTATATATGGATAGATGGAGTGTAATGAGCTACAAAATACGAACGGTAAAGCCCTTCTTTATCCTGAACAATACGTATCTGAGGAAAATAGTGGAATTGCCGCAGACTGTCGTATTTTTTCAAATCGGGGACACTCTCTCTTGAGATAAGGATAAAATCTGTGCCTGGAAAAGAAGAAATATTGTGTTTGATAAGTTTGAATTCCGACAGACAGAACTCACAATCGGTCTTGAAATAGATAAGTACAGTCTTCCGGTCTTTCCTTAAACTGTCAGGTGTAAACGGCTCTCCCTTCAGGTTATAAAACCGGAAGACCGGCAGAATACCCAATGAATCATAAACACTTCGTGTGACAATCTGCCCTTTTGACAAGGATGAAACGACAAGAAACACAGATAGTAAAACAAAACAGATTCTTTCTTTCAGTTTCATATCTATCCGATCAGAAGGTTGCATCCACGCACATCGCTATTATCAAACCGGCCCAATATTTCAAAGGATCCATCGGGATATGTTTTGCCCAGGTCTTGCGTGGCGATGAAAGAGCAGGAATTAACATTTGCCAGATCAATGACATTGATGCCGCCTGTGGCGCCTGTCTTGGCTGGAGAAAGCGGGTCATAGGTATCGCGCGTGGATATTTTCATCCAGGGAGGCGTCCGGAAAATTCCTTTCCCGGAGGAATAGCCCTGGGAAAGAAGTTCAGTCATGCCGTATTCCGAATGAACGGCATCCACTCCCAGTCTTTTACACAAATACCCGT
>DASYGQ010000220.1:0-7109 GCA_035999585.1 Bacteroidia bacterium
ATAATCCTTGTATTTCTTGGAGACCGCTTCAAACAAATCGTATTCGCTGGCAAGGGTTAGGAAGTCTTCAGAGAGGCGGCAGTAATTGCGAAATGCTTTGCAGTCCAGCCTATCATCCCCACTGATCTGCCGGAGCTTGTCGTCACTGAGCCTTTTCTCGAGCAATTCATCATACAGAAGCTGATCATACATTTCTGTTAGCTTCTTCATGCTTCTTCCTTCTTTACTGAATGCCATGTATAAACCGGTGATGGGGCTTGCGATGCCCTGGCTTTTGAATCGTTCGTATTCTTCAATCTTGGAGGTATAATACTTCTTCTCCTCTTTTGTGAACTCTTTGGAAACAATGATGACCTGCTGCAGGTTCATGACTTTGCGGATCAGTACCACCTTCAAACGCAGGACATTGTTCTTGACAGAGTCTTTGAAATTACCGGTAAAAATGCGTCTGACTTCATATCCCAGATAGGAAAAGACAATAGTGTCGGACAGAGATGCACCCACCTCAAATCTTCCGCCTGCATCCGTCATGGTGCCCGCATCGGTTTCCCGGTTAACGGCAATCACAAAGGCAATGGGAGTAGTACTGTCGGTATCATACACAACTCCTTTTACAAGAATCCCGGTTTGGCCCTGGATGGCAAAAGAACCGAAGAGGACAGGGAACAGAAAACAAAAAAACAAAACAAGGAATTTCACCACTATACCTGAGTATTTTTGAATGCTCTAAATTACAGATTTTACCTGAATGAAGGCTGGCCCGGGAATGAGAACAAAAGGGCCAAGCAGGTTTTCGGTGCCCGGCAGGCCCGGATTACAGGCAATTGTTAAAATATCCTTAGAATGCAGCCCGTCAGCCCCCCTTACAATAGTTCCTGCCAATTATGAAGTACATTTACATTCGGTCCGATCGTTTAACATTCATTCTGCCGATTATGAAAATACTGATAGTAGAAGATGAGCCCAAGCTTGCTCAATTCATCGAAAAAGGGCTTAAAGAGCAAAACTACCAGGTTGATGTGGCTTTTGATGGGGAGACGGGTAAAAAGCTGGCCCTTCACCGCAATTACGATTGCATCATCCTGGATCTGATTCTCCCACAGATTGGAGGGCTTGAAGTATGCAAGGGTATTCGTGAGGAAAATTCAGCCGTTCCCATTATCATGCTCACCGCGTTGGGCAGTACCGAAGATAAGGTAACGGGCCTCGACTCCGGAGCCGACGACTATCTGACCAAACCATTCAAGTTAAATGAGCTTCTGGCACGTATCAGGGCCCTGGCCAGACGTAAAAACAAACCGGTGGATGAAGTAAGACTTGCCCTGAGCAATCTCACATTGGACTCCTCCACCAAATCAGCACAGCGTGATGGGAAATCTATCGTATTAACGTCCAGAGAATACTTCCTGCTTGAATTTCTGCTTAAAAATCAAGGCCGGGTGGTGACAAGAGCTGAAATTGCGCAAAATGTCTGGGACATTTCCTTCGATTCCGGAACCAACGTGGTGGACGTATATGTGAACTATCTTCGCAACAAGGTTGACAAAGGCTTTTCTCCCAAACTGATTCACACTGTTTTTGGAATGGGCTACATCATGAAGGAAGAATAGCCTTTCATTCAGACCTTCTATACACATAAGTTCTCATGAAGATCAGGAACAGGCTGACATTTATATACACCGTGATCGTGGCATTGATCCTGCTTGCCCTGAGTGTATATGTGTACTCCCTCATTAAACTCAATTTCCACAAAGTCTTTTACGAAAAGCTCGAAAACAGGGCCCTTATTACCGGTAAATTTTTTCTGGAGAAGGATGAAGTAAGCGCTGCCAAATTCAACGATTTTGAAAAGCGGTATATGCAAAATATGCCCGGCGAAAAAATCAGGGTATACGACAGTTTGAACAAGCCTGTTTTTATCGACGATTCGAAAACAAATGGCTTTCCGGTTGATCTTATTGAACGTATCCGAAAAGAAAATACGGTTGAAACCGACGAAGGGGAGAGACAGCTTGTAGGGATCAAATATCAGGACAATCAGGGTGAATTCATCATCATTGTGTCGGCTGGAGATGAGCTTGGCAAGCACAATCTGGCCTTTACCCGTAACACCATTCTCACTGGTTATGTGCTGAGCCTCATCATTGTGTTTATATCAGGCAGGTTTCTCTCGAAACAAGCCCTGAACCCGATCTCCGTCATTGTACAGAACGTAAACCGGATCAAGGCGAGCAACCTCCATTTGAGACTTGATGAGGGCAATGGTAAAGATGAGATCTCCGAACTTTCGATCACGTTTAACAACATGCTTCAAAGGCTGGAAAATGCGTTTGAAACCGAAAAAAACTTCATTCACAATGCCTCACATCAGCTCCGGACACCGCTCTCCTCGATGATCGTGGAACTGGAGGTAGCGCTAACCAAAGAACGTACTACAGAAGAATATAAGATCCTTCTCGCCTCAGTACTTGCCGAAGCTGAAAAGCTTGGCCATATGATCACCGGTCTGCTCGACCTGGCTCTGATCAACAGAGAGGACAATGATTTGATGGCTGGCACAGTCAGACTGGATGAGCTATTGTGGGACCTGAGGGATAAGGTGACAAGAGAGGTTCCGGGCAGCAATATTCAGATCAGCTTTACCAATCTTCCATCCAATACCGAAGAACTGACGATTAGCGGGAACAAATCGCTGCTTGAAATCGCATTGTATAACCTGATCGAGAATGCCTGCAAATTCTCAAACAACCAGGAAGTGTCGGTTAATCTTCTTTCGGCAAGCCACGGCCTGTTGATAACGATCAAGGACAAAGGCATCGGCATCCCGCCCGATGAAATTCCGAAAGTCAATAAATCCTTTTACAGGGCAAAAAATGCATCCAGTTACAACGGATCCGGCATAGGGCTGGCATTGAGTGAAAAGATTATTCGTATTCACAATGGTACGCTGCGGATGGAATCCGTGCTGAATGAAGGCACCAGTATACAAGTTTTGTTTCACACTTAATATAATTCATTTGTAATTGTATTCTAATCCGATTTTAAGAAATTCCTGCTATTTTTGCAGGCCTGTAGCCATCGGAAACTCCCGTTTAGCTCCATATCCGTTCAAGACTGAATGATCATGAAAACCAACAACATTATCCCATTTTTTTGTGGCCTTGCATTTATTTCCATACTGGGGGCTTCCTGTCATTCGGCACCCAAAGAAGAGAATACCGTTGAGCCCAAGATAACGCTGTCGTCTCAGCTGAGCAGTGAAATAACACTTGATACTGCAAAAATGTCGAATGTGCGTTCCGACCTCACTCTTTTTGCCAAAATATCAGCCGATCAGGATCAGCTTTCACGCATTTATCCACTTGCTTCCGGCCTTGTGCTCAGCGTAAAAGCCATGCTGGGTGACCATGTGACTGAAGGCCAGGAACTGGCTACGCTGAGAAGCAGCGATGTCAATGATTTTCAGAATCAATACACCCAGGCCCTCAACACCCTTCACCTGGCTCAAAAGAATGCCAGCATCGCAGAGGAACTTTACAAAACAAAAGTATATTCTGAGCGTGACCTGCTTACTGCAAGAAGCGAATTGAAAAAAGCGCAGTCCGATTCCGCCCGGGTATCCCAACTGTTTACCATTTATGGGGCCAAGGCCGACAATAAAGTACCTGAATACCGGGTTATTTCTCCGGTTGATGGTTATGTGATTGAAAAAAACATAACTCCTAACATGGCTGTACGAACCGATAACGGAACCAATTTATTCACCATTTCTCCGCTCAGGCATGTATGGGTACTGGCCGATGTGTATGAAAGCGATCTGTCAAAAATCAAACTGGGCCAAATGGTTGATGTCATCACGGTTGCTTATCCGGATACTGTTTTTAAAGGAATTGTTGAACAGGTTTCGAGTATCATTGATCCTGTTTCAAAGACGTTAAAAATCCGTGCCGTACTTGAAAATAAAAACGGCATGCTCAAACCGGAAATGTTTGCCCATGTAAAGGTGAACTATGTAGAACCCGCCAAAATGGTCAGCATTCCTTCCAGCGCCATTGTGTTTGAAGGCAGCAAAAACTTCGTGATGGTTTACCACTCCAAAGATGTGGTTGAAACACGGGAGGTAACTGTTTACAAAGACAATAACAAACAAAGCTATATTTCCGCCGGCCTGAAAGAGGGTGAAGCTGTTGTCACAAAATATGCGCAGCTGGTATTCAGCACCTTCAACAGCAAAAGCTAAACATTTTTTCTCCCGGAAACTTATCCGGAACCGAATCAGTCCTTCTTCCCTATGGAAATCACAACAAAGCGCAGCCCGATCTCCATTGCAAGACTCTGGATGGACGCGTTCAATGCGCACGACCTGGAACAACTACTGTCGTTATATGAAGACAGCGCCCAGCATTACAGCCCAAAACTGAAATTACGCCAGCCTGAAACAGGAGGTCTGATTAAAGGTAAAGACAGCCTGCGTGCCTGGTGGAAGGATTCTTTCGACCGCCTGCCCTCGCTGAAATACGAGCCTGTGCAGTTTACAGCCGATGAATACCGTGTCTTTATGGAATACATCCGGCATGTGGATGGAGAAGCTGATCTTCTGGTAGGAGAGGTGCTGGAAATAGATAAAAACCTGATTCGCTCTTCCAGGGTTTATCATGGATAAAAAACCGTGCAACTGAGCAAGCATCGCCGAAGCAGGATTCATTGTTATACAAAGCATAAAAAAATCCCTTCCTGATCAGTAAGGGATTTTTTGTTCATTGTTACATCTTTCGATCAGGCGTTTACGGAGGCTCTGATGATATTGAGAGCGCCACCGGCTTTGAACCATTCGATCTGTTGCTGGTTATAGGAATGATTGGCTTTTATTTCATCCTTGCTGCCATCTTTGTGGTTGAGGACAATGGTCAGAGGAACACCAGGCTTGAAAGAAGTGAGGCCGAGGATATCAATGGTATCGTCTTCCTGAACCTTATTGTAATCATCCTTATTGGCAAAGGTCAATCCAAGCATACCTTGTTTTTTCAGATTCGTTTCATGAATCCGTGCAAACGATTTTACAAGCACTGCACGAACACCCAGGTGACGTGGTTCCATAGCTGCATGTTCGCGGGAGGAACCTTCACCATAGTTTTCATCGCCCACTACAACAGAACCGATTCCCTCGGCTTTGTATTGGCGTTGCACTTTGGGTACCGACTCATATTGGCCTGTCAGTTCATTTTTCACCGAATCCGTTTTCTCATTGAATGCATTCACCGCTCCGATGAGCATGTTATTGGAGATATTATCAAGGTGACCGCGGTATTTGAGCCAAGGTCCTGCCATGGAGATATGGTCGGTAGTACATTTGCCTTTAGCCTTGATCAAAAGACGAAGACCTTTCAGGTCAGTACCTTCCCAGGCTGCAAAAGGATCCAGGAGCTGCAACCGGTCCGACTGCGGTGACACCAGAACCTCAACCTTCGATCCGTCAGCAGCAGGAGCCTGGAATCCGGCATCATCCACGGCAAAACCTTTCGGAGGCAATTCCATTCCCGTTGGAGGATCTAGCTTCACCGCTTTACCTTCTTCATTGATGAGTGTATCAGTAAGAGGATTGAAGCACAAATCGCCGGCAATAGCGATGGCTGTCACCAGTTCAGGTGAGCCAACGAATGCATAGGTATTAGGATTTCCATCGGCCCGTTTCGAGAAGTTACGGTTGAATGAATGAACAATGGTATTTTTCTCCTGCTTGTCGGCTCCTGCCCTGTCCCACATCCCGATGCAGGGTCCGCAGGCGTTTGCAAATACATGAGCTCCCATGGCATGGAATGTATCAATGAAACCATCCCTTTGAATCGTGAAGCGAACCTGCTCTGATCCGGGGGTGATTGTAAATTCCGATTTGGCTTTCAGTTTTTTGTCGACTGCCTGTTTGGCCAGCGAGGCAGAACGGGAGATATCTTCATAAGAAGAGTTTGTGCAGGAACCGATCAAACCGAAGTCTACACGTGTGGGCCAGCCGTTCTTCTGCGCTTCTGCTTTCATCTCAGAAATAGGTGTTGCGCGGTCAGGAGTAAAGGGGCCATTCAGGAAAGGCTCCAGAGTATCCAGGTTAATTTCGATGACTTCATCAAAGTATTTGGATGGATCGGCATATACTTCAGGATCACCGGTGAGTTCTTTCTTCACCTGGTTGGCCAGATCGGCGATGGCAGCACGGCCAGTGGCGCGCAAATAACGTTCCATAGCTACATCGTAGCCAAAAGTAGATGTGGTGGCTCCTATTTCAGCACCCATATTACAGATCGTTCCTTTGCCTGTGCAAGAAAGAGATTCAGCCCCGGGGCCGAAATATTCAACTACCTTGTCTGTTCCGCCTTTCACCGTGAGAATTCCGGCTACTTTCAGAATAATATCTTTTGCCGAAGCCCATCCATTCAATTTTCCGGTGAGCTTTATACCAATAAGCTTAGGCATTTTAAGTTCCCAGGGCAAGCCGGCCATTACATCGCAGGCATCTGCACCACCTACTCCGATGGCGATCATTCCCAGTCCGCCAGCATTCACCGTATGTGAATCAGTCCCGATCATCATTCCGCCGGGGAATGCATAGTTCTCCAGCACAACCTGGTGAATGATTCCAGCACCGGGTTTCCAGAAACCCAATCCATATTTATTGCAAACCGAAGAAAGGAAATTATATACTTCCTGGTTGACCTTTACGGCACGTTCGAGATCTGCTTTTGCTTCAGACTTAGCAGTAATAAGGTGATCGCAATGTACGGTGGATGGTACTGCAACGGTTTTTCTTCCCGCCTGCATGAACTGGAGCAAGGCCATTTGGGCCGTCGCATCCTGCATGGCTACGCGGTCGGGGTTGAAATCGACATACGAGTTTCCCCGTTCGTATGGGTTTCCCGGTAAAGCTTCGGTCAAATGGGAATAGAGTATTTTTTCAGTAAGCGTCAGCGGACGGCCAACGGTTTTACGCGCGGCTGCCACTTTTCCAGGCAAACTGGCGTATACTTTCCGGATCATGTCTAAATCAAATGCCATAGCTCTATAGTTATTGTGAATGAATGACGATTATGCGTCAACGAAATTAAGAATTATACCCCAAA
>DASYGQ010000248.1:0-3492 GCA_035999585.1 Bacteroidia bacterium
AGACCGGCTGGTATAGTTTTCAAGCTCGTTATTTCCCCAGCCTCCGGCACCCGTTTCGAAAACCCAGTTCGAGGTATTGATAGGGGCGGAGTTGAACTCATCAGACCAAACCAAGGTCCAGCTCTGAGCCCTGGCCTGGGGAACGGTAAGAATAAAAAAACATAAAATCAGAGAGCTTGATTTCAACGGATTCGAAGGATGTGTTTGCCAGCCCTAGGAGATCACGCTTTGTGAAGGCCTGTTTTTCTTTGACTCCTTCTTCAAATATAATAATTTGAAAAGAATAGGAAAAATAAGCAAGGTTAAAATCGTTGAACTGACAAGACCTCCAATGACAACCGTTGCGAGGGGTTTCTGACTTTCCGAGCCAATACCGGTCGACATGGCAGCTGGCAACAGACCCAGGGAAGCGATGAGTGCCGTCATAAGAACCGATCGTATACGATCCTTAAAGCCTTCCCTGATCGCATCGTCAAGGGGCATATTCTCGTGGAGGTTTCGCTTGAAGACACTGATCAGGATTACTTCAGCCTGAATGGCAATCCCAAAAAGGGCAATGAATCCAACTCCGGCAGAGATACTGAAATTGATGTGCGTTAAATGCAGAGCCCAGATGCCCCCAATAACCGCAAAGGGAAGGTTCAGAAGCACAAGCCCGGCATCCATGAAATTACCAAAGGCAATGACCAAAAGAATAAAGATGATGAGTATGCTGAATGGAACCACATAGGTTAGTCGTGCTTGAGCCCTCTGCTGGTTTTCAAACTCGCCCTGCCATGTAATCTTCATTCCTTTGCCCAGTTTGGCACCAAATGCCTTACCCACCTTTTCCTGGCCTTCCTGAATGGTGCTTCCAAGGTCTCTTCCGCGAACAGAGAATTTAACACCGATAAACCTTTGATTGGCTTCCCGGTATACGAAAGCCGGGCCGGTCAGTGTGCTGATATTGGCAAGGAGTTTCAAAGGAAAGCGGGCCCCATTGGCGGCTGGGATCAGAAGGTTTCCAATGGCCTCGGCATTACTCCTGTATTCAGGGAGGAAGCGCAAGCGAATGTCGAACTTCTTTTCTCCGTCGTAAAGTTGTGTGGCAGCTTTGCCGCCGATAGCCATTTCGATAACGGATTGAATGTCGCTTGTGGCCACTCCGTATATCGCCATTTTGTCGGGATCAAGCTTGATCCTCAGTTCCGGCTGGCCCATGAGGTGAATGATTCCAAGGTCATCTATGCCGCGAATTGTTTTAAGGATGTTGTAAACGGAGTCTCCCATTTGCTCAAGGCGGGCAATGTCTGTGCCATACACCTTTACGGCCATGGAACCTTTTACGCCCGATACAGCTTCTTCAATGTTGTCCATGATCGGTTGAGAAAAACTGAAATTGATGCCCTGGAAAACAGCGAGGGAATCCTGCATCTCCTGAACCAGCTGCTCTTTGCTGATCTTTCGTTTCCAGTCTTCATGCGGAACAAGTTCAACGTGAAGCTCGATGTTAAAGGCGCCCGTAGGATCTGTTCCGTCATCAGGACGGCCGGTTTGAGAAAGAACCTTTTCGATCTCACCAAACTTCATGATTTTCCTCCGTATTTTCTCGGTCATTTCAATGGATTGTGACAAAGAAGAGCTGTATGGCATACTTGCCCTTACATAGATGGCACCCTCATTGAGCTGAGGTAAAAATTCCGAGCCCAGGTATTTGAATGAGCCGATACTGATAGCTGTAACAATGAGTGCAATGGTCAGGCTCTTTATGGGGTTTCCATAAGTAAGATTGAAAGCCTTGGTAACATATTTGTAAACGAAATCAATAAAGGGATTGCTTTTTTCCCGGACATTCTTTTTCAGCCAGATGCTGCAGAGCACAGGTACCAGCGTGAGGGAAAGTATGAGCGATCCAAGCAATGCAAATCCAAGCGTCCATGCCAGAGGAGAAAACATTTTGCCTTCCACCTTTTGGAAAGAGAAAATGGGAAGCATTGCGGTAATGATAATCAGCTTGGAAAAGAAAATAGGTTTGGCAAGCTCTCCGCCGGTATTTTTAATCAAGCCGAGCTTACCAAGCTTATTAAACTTGGCCATGCCAACGCTTTTTGCCTTATGATCGAGCACAACAAAAATACCCTCCACCATCACGACCGCGCCGTCGATAATGATACCAAAATCGATTGCGCCAATGGATAACAGGTTCGCCGACATGCCTTTCAGTTTCATGCAGATTAAGGCAAAAAGCAGGGCGAGAGGAATAATCACGGAAACAATAACGGTTGTTCTCCAGTTGGCCATGAAAACAGACACAATGAAGATCACCAGCAGCATTCCTTCCATGAGGTTATGCGTAACTGTTCCAACGGTATAATGTATCAGGCGTGTCCTGTCATAGAAGGGTACGATTTTAACTCTTTCAGGTAAAACGTCTTTGTTGAGCTCATCTACCTTGGCATGAATACCGTCCAGAACCTTGCTTGCGTTTTCGTTTTTACGCATCACAATGATACACTCAACCAGGTTTTGCTCTTCCCCGCGGCCTACATAACCCAGGTTTGGTTTTTTGGACTCATGGACTTCCGCTACATTTTTAAGCTGGATCGGTGTGCCGTTTACATTGGTGATAATGATGTTTTTAATGTCGTCGATGGTTTGAACGAGACCGAGACCGCGCACCACATAGGCCTGATTGTTTTTATTGATAACATCGCCGCCAACATTCACATTGCTCTTCTGCATGGCATTGAAAACGTCGGGTGCTGTGAAGCCATACTTGGTGAGCAGGTTGGGGTCTACGCTCACCTCAAAAGCTTTTACATCTCCTCCGAAGCTCACGATGTCAGCCACTCCGGGCACACTTTTCAGCTGCCTTTCAATAACCCAGTCCTGCAGTGTTTTCAGGTCAGTCGGGCTGGTTGTTTTGCTTTGCAGGGTATACCGGTAAATCTCACCGGTTGGGCCATAAGGGGGTTCGATATCTGCCTTTACACCATCGGGCAGGTCAACTGCCATCAGGTGATTTGTGACATTCTGCCGGGCTTCAAAATCCTCGATATTGTCGTCAAACATAAGTGTGACAACAGAAAGGCCGAACAGGGAAATGGAGCGGAGGCTGGTTTTTCCCGGAACGGAATTCATTTCCACCTCAATGGGAATGCTGATGAATTTTTCAACCTCTTCAGCACTGCGGCCGGGCCATTGTGTAATGATGATGATACGGGTGTTCATCACATCCGGAAAGGCTTCGATTGCGGTATTGAAGCCGCTATAGACACCGCCCAGGATCAGAGCAATTGTTGCAAAAAAGATAATTCCTTTATTCTTGAGAGAAAAGGCTACAATGTTCTTGATAAACTTATTCACAAAAAAAGCGGGTTAGGGATAAAAATAAATGAACGGTATTGAGCGCGGTTTACACCCAAACAATTTTCTGAAAAAACAAGAATTGACCGAATTGCCCATACAATGAGGATGGTACAGGTAAATGCTCCTCCTGTTTTTCAAAGAGCG
>DASYGQ010000085.1:0-7625 GCA_035999585.1 Bacteroidia bacterium
ACGGATTTCTACAAGGTTTCCAGATAAAAATAACGCAGAGGTTATGGAAGTAAGTGAAAATCCGCTCCCTACACCTTTTTTTGATGTTATCGGATCCGATTGTGGTGTCCGTTTAATTCTCTACTTTTGTCATCCCAACAATTCAGACCAATCATCAAAAAACAATAAAAAATGAAAAAAACATTACTTTTCACCTTATGTATGGCAGGCTTCCTGTTCAATCAGGTTTCTGCACAGGTTGTGCTTCAGAGTGATTTTGAAACATGGACGGGTATCCAGGCTGTGAGCGGCTGGGACGGATCGAAGACTAACATCATTGCCACTCCTGACAGTGCAAAGAAAGACAGCGTAGGACCTTACCATGGTTCCTATTGTGTGGAACTCGTCAACGCCACCACTTCTTCCAAACGCTTTTCAACCCAACCTATTGCTGTAACAGCCGGGAAAGTGTATAACGTTCGTTTCTGGGCCAAAGGTGCAGGAAGCATCCGCACAGGACTTTATGGTGTTAAAACCTCAACAGGCGGCGGATATGAATACAATGCCTATATCGCGGTAAATACCACCACATGGACCGTCTATAACCAGACCCTGATGGCTGACAGCACCAACAGTGCTGCTCAGTTCCTTTTTTCAGTAAAAAGCACCGTGGCGGCAAGCAAACACCTGGCGATCGACAGCGTTACCATTACCAATATCGGCAATGCAACCGTTGCCTCTTTGTATAACATCCAGTACACCACTTCGACTCCTGCCAATTCTCAGTACATGAATCAGTTTGTGACCACCGGTGGAATTGTAACGGCTGTTTACAACAACACATCAACACCTCCTTCCCAGTCGGGTTACTATGTACAGACAACAGGTGCCAATGCCTGGGCCGCAGTGAACGTTTATGACTTTGCTCACCCTGTTGCCATGGGCGACAGCATCACCTTCTCCGGCATGGTTCAGGAGTATTACAACGAAACTGAAATTGCTCAGATTCTGAACTTCACCAAAGTATCTTCAGGCAATCCGATCCCTGCCGCTACGCTGGTTGGACTGAACACCATTCAGAATGAGAAATACGAAGGTATGCTCGTGAAGGTGAAAGACGTGAGCGATGTGAGATACAATGCTGCATCAGCCTGGTATGTATTCGCTGACTCAACCGGTGGAATCGACACCGTTGACAACATCATTTACAAATATGCATATACTCAAGGCAAAAAATACAACATCACAGGTGTTGTTCACTTTGAATACGCCAACTGGATTGAGCCACGCAACATCGGCGATATTGATTCCGTGAATATTTTTTCAGCCGGCATTCTTGAGCACAATGATTTCAATAACCTCAGCGTATTTCCAAATCCAACCAATGGTCTGATCAACGTTTCTGTCAATGTGACCGGAGATGAAAAGAACATGGAAGTGATCCTGACCGATCTTGCAGGCCGTGTCATTTACCGCCGCCAGCTGGACGCGCATCAGGGTAATACAACGATGCAAATGAACACCAGCAGCTTCCCCAAAGGAGCTTATTTCCTGGAGCTGAACAACTCGCATTCTAGAGCAGTGAAAAAAATCATTGTAGAATAAGTATAAACTGTTTTTTAAAAAGCCCTCCGGATATTTCCGGAGGGCTTTTTGTTTATTACCAATTCCATGTATTTTCCGGATCGCAGGATTTTCCGGATATATCCTAAATCCAACCGATTATACAATCAAACCCGCCATTCGCTCATTTGATATATTTTTTCATCCCCATTCATCTACATTTGAATCCTGTCCCCCCCACTAACATTCTAACCATGAAACATATCCTTACCCTTCTGGTCGTTTTTACCACCGGCATTTTATGCAAATCTCAAAACGGGCTTCAGAAACACCCCATTCCTGTAGGTTCTTATCCTCATCAGAACCGGACAAAAAATGATGTAGCGATTGACAACAACAGCAATAAATGGGTCTGCTTTTCATCCGACGGTCTGGGCAAATTTGACGGCACAAACTGGACGATGTACAATCCGGGGAATTCACCACTGCCCAGTTATTATACAGATTGCATTGCCTTTGATGCAACAAACAAAGCATGGATCGGGACTGATTCCGGCGCTGTCTCATTTGATGGAACGAACTGGGTCCGATATTCCACGACAAATTCCGGAATCGCAAGCAATCGCGTGATTTCCGTTTCGGTAACAGGCGGGCAAATAATTTTCGGCACGATCAGAGGAATATCAATCTTCAACGGAAGTAACTGGACATCTTATGCCACTTCCAATTCAGGACTGATTTCCGACACTGTAAATGCAATTACAATGGAAAGCTCAGGAGCATTATGGGCGGCAACAAGTCGCGGAGTATCCAGGTTACAGGGCACGTCCTGGACTTCCTTTACCAATGGAAATTCAGCCCTCAGGGAGCTTATCATGTATTCCATATATATAGATGCTCAGGGCGATAAATGGGTAGGCTCATCCAGCAATGTCTACCGGATTTCAGGCAACATGGTTACACCCCTCCAGGCTATAAGCCCTGAATTATCTTATGGCTTCCATCCATTTTACTCGTTTTGCAAAGGCCCGCACGGCGGAGTGGCCTTTGGCTATGCAATCAACGGCTCTTCCGGAATTCATGAGGTCGGCTGGCCCAAAGATTATTTATATCAGATACCCAGCCCTAAATACGTGTGCTATGAAAACAGCACGGGCAAAATCTGGTTTACAACCTTTCAGGGCGATACTTCACTCTATTCATTCGATGCCTCACAGTACAATCCTGCCTGGCTCGGACTCAATTACGACAACTTCAAGGATTTAGACATCAATGAAGTCAGAGCCCCGGTCACAACACGCGGCGATATGCACTGGGATGGTTATAGTGCCGGTTACGAAGTACCCAAAGGCTCCGGAAAACATGCTGATTTTGCAGCAGCACTCTGGATCGGCGGCATGGATCAGTCGGGAACCCTGCATCAGGCTGCAATGACTTACCGCCAGCACGGATATGACTATTGGCCGGGCCCCCTTGATACCATCACCGGAACAAGCGATTCTGTGAAAGCAAGTGCTTATGACAAAGTATGGAAGGTTGACCGATATCAGATTGAAGAGTTCAAATATTATTTTCAAAAAGGACAGGTGCAGAATGGAAGCTATGTGCCGGCCGAAGACATTCTTACCTGGCCGGCAAAGGGACAAGGAGATTTCAGCCGCAACCTTGCCCCGTTCGTAGATGTAAACCACAACGGGATTTACGATCCTCTAACCGGTGGCGACTACCCCGTCATCCGGGGCGATCAGGAACTATACCGCATATTCAATGATCAGCTGGCCCCACATACCGAAACAGGCGGAGCCCCGCTTCAGGTGGAAGTGCATGCTTCTGCTTATGCATATGTGTGTCCGACTATTGCCGACAGCAACAAGGTTTTGAATTATACAACCTTTTATCATTACGACATTTTTAACAGAAGCGCTCAGAATTATACCAAGGCCTATGTGGCCGGATGGCAGGATGTGGATCTGGGTAAGTACGACGATGATATGGTCGGTTGCAATCCTGAAGGAAACTACGGATATGTGTACAATGGAACGCCATGCGATGGCACCGGCACACCAGGGCAATACGGATGCAAACCACCGATGATGAGCACCGTTATACTCTCCGGCCCCCTTGCTGTGGCCGGAGACGGTATTGACAATAATAACAACGGAACAATCGATGAGCCGGGAGAACAAAACCTAATGACCTGCTTCCATTATTACGACAATGATTTTTCTGCAACCGGCAATCCGGGAGATCCCGGGTTTCCTGGTTCCACTCCTGCACACAGACCGATGGACTATTACAATTACATGCTTGGCAAATGGTGCGATTCAACCTACGTCACTTACGGCGGAAGAGGCTATGGCGGCAGCACCCCCACCCGCTTCATGTATCCATCCTTCCCTTATGATACCAGCGGATGGTCGGAATACACCAGTCACGATACCCCCGGCGACCGCAGATTCTTGCTGGGCTGCGGACCTTTCGACTTTCACGCCGGTTCGCAGGTGAGTTTTGATTATGCCCTGGTGTTTACCCGCGACACGACTCTGGCACCACAGTCGCCCGCCTTCTTTCAGAAGAATGCTTCCGACAATAAAAAAGTACAGAACTGGTTTGCTCAGAACAATGCGCCAAGCTGTATGAACGTAAACGTGGGTATTGAAGAATCAAAACCTTCCGTCGAACAGCTGGATGTTTTTCCAAATCCATTTACCGGCGAACTGAACATCTCATTTGCATCAGGCACTGCTGAATACAATGCCGAAGTACTTGACCTCACAGGCAAAAGCATTCTTCAGTTCACACATCTGACATCGGGCCCTCATGTCCTGAATCTTTCAGGTCTGGCCGATGGCATGTACTTCCTGAAAGTGAGCGATGCGAAAGGATTCTCCTGCAGGAAAATCATCCGGCAGTAAGGGTTACACTCTCCGCCTTTCCCACATAATGGACAACAAGGCTTGAGACATGATACCAGGGGCTTCTGTCTCAAGCCTTGTTTGCTATATACGTAATCCGTAGCTTTGTTTTCCCTTAATGCATGCGCATGCATTACAATCTTATGAAATTACCCAGCCTGGCTGAAATTCTTCACAAATTCCCTCTCCGCCTGATCCTCGGTCATTGCAGGACTGATGACAGCGACCCTTCTTTCCGTGGCAACCCACGAAATTTTGCATCTCACAGGCGTCATTCCTGGAATGGGCAGTCCCCAGTTCGACACAAACATCTTATTGATATCCCTTCTTTATCACAGTGTGTATGCCATCATCGGTGCGTATGTGACTGCAAAGATTGCTGAAGAAAGAGCCCGCAAAGCGGTGTTTATTCTTGGTTCCAAAGAAGCCATCATGTGGCTGCTCGGTATTTTGCTTTTGTGGAAACACAACCCTGCCTGGTTTAACATCACCAAAGCAGTGCTTGGTATTCCACTTGCGCTGCTGGGTGGAAGAATATACGCTGCCACTCATCCGGCCTCTCCGGATATGAAGCCTTGATTTCTTAATAGACAATCTTACGTTCAAAGGATTTTTTTGTATTACTTTTTGCATGCCAAAGTAATACAAAAAAGGCACCACGCAGACCAACCTCAAGAGACCTTTTAGAAACGAGTTCCTTGTGATGTTTCAGTCAGGCCTCTTGAGGTTCGCTCTCCGCGTGGACGCCCTCGCACGCGGAGAAGAGTCCGACAATTGATTAAGAGCTGACTCTTCTTTGTAATCGTTTCAAATGGCAAATTGCAACTAACACAATCATCCTTAAATCAGAAGTCTTATAAGATCTGACAAAACGTTCAAGAAAGCATTAATCTTTAAAAGGCTGTCAAGGCACCTTTATTTCATTATTTGCGAATTAATAAGCCTTTTTCTTACATTTGAGAATACATCCCACTCAGATGTAACTCATTACCCTTAATCTCATTCCATGAAAAAACAAATACTCTGGTTTTCATGCCTGTGCCTGTATGCATGCGGACTGAACGCGCAAACTATCAAAGGTGTTGACGTTTCTTCTTATGAAGGCTCCATCAACTGGGCAAGCGTGAAAGCGGCCGGTTATACCTTTGCATTCGCCAAAGCCACCGAAGGCATAACCATCACCGACTCCTATTATGTGGGCAACCAGACCAACGGCACTGCGGCCGGAATGGCCATGGGCTCTTATCACTTTGCCCGGCCTGAAAACAACACAGCCACTGCCGAAGCAAATTATTTTTTGAGCGTGGCGGCTCCTTATATCAAAGCCTGCCACCTTCCGGCAGTCCTCGATGTTGAAGATCCCCCAAGCGGACCAGGCCTTTCCACCTATTTCACTTCCCAGCAGTTAACCGCATGGATCCAGACCTGGATGACCACCGTGCAGAACGCAACGGGTATCGCTCCTCTTATTTACATAGGTCCAAGCAATGCTTCCTTTGTCGGCAGCTCACTGAATACCTACGGCCTGTGGATCGATGATTATAACAGCAGTCCCACAGCTCCTCCACCCAACATCGGTGTGTGGACCAATTGGGAATTCAAGCAATATTCCTGGACCGGCACCGTGCCCGGCATCAGCGGCACCGCGAACTGCGACATGGATGTGTTTCACGGCACCATGAACCAATTCAATACATTGATCGGTTGTAATGCCGTGTTGGCTGACTTCACTTCGAATGTTAAATCTGTCTGCCCTGGCTCTTCTGTCAATTTCACCGACAAGAGCACAAGCACCGGAACCATTTCGGCCTGGCAGTGGACGTTCACTGGTGGCACACCCGCTACGTCCAGCCTACAAAACCCCAGTGTAACGTACAACACTCCCGGCTCTTACCCTGTGAAACTGGTGGTGACATCCAGCACAGGAAAAGATTCGCTTTCGTATACCACCTATATCAACGTACCGGCATCCGGCACTTTACCTTTGGTGCAGGGCTTTGAAACAGCCACCTTTCCTCCGGCCGGATGGTATCTCAATCTCCCCAACTCGTTCGACAGTACCTGGCAGCATTGCACACATCTCGGAAATAACAGCAGCCAGTGTATGTACTTTTCAGCCAATTGCGGAAAAACCGGAAACATCAGCGGAGAAAGACAACAGCTGTACACACCCAACTATAATTTCAGCAATACCACCAAACCGAAGCTGTGGTTTGATGTGGCTTATGAACCCAGCAAAGTGCCTACTTACAGCGATACGCTCGACATCTACTATTCAACCGATTGTGGCTCTACGTGGACCAGTGTCTACTTAAAAGGAGGCATGACGCTTTGCACTACCGGCAGCACAACTGGTGCCGGCACGGATACGGCTGGCAGTCATGGGAAAGGTTGTTTCATACCACCCAATTCAGGAGCCTGGAGAACCGACTCGGTTAATATCGCAGCTGTTGCCGGCAAGCCCGACGTAATCTTCTCGTTTGAAAGCCGTTCAGGTTGGGGCAATATCATTTATGTAGATAACATCAACATCACTGCCGGCGTAACAACAGGTATACGTGACCTGGCTGAAACCAACAGCGTGAAGATATATCCCAATCCGAACAAAGGCACGTTCTCGGTTTCCTTGTCGGAAAGCTTTACCGAAAAGGCACACCTGCTCGTATACGACCTGACCGGGCGTCTGGTATATGATGCTGCCGTTCATGCAGGCATTACAGAAGTCATGCTGGAAGCAAAAGCAGGAATGTATTTCTACCGTATACTGACTGAAAGCGGAGAGCGACTGGTTTCGGAGGGGAAGATTGTAGTGCAGGAATAAAAGAGAAAGGTGATCAGAGCCAGTATACCTCAATCCTCCCAATCAGGAGTGGGTCAGAAGGCAGGCGCATCATTGGGGTGAATCTGCAGGTCTTTCTTTAAAGCCAATAGAATTTGGGCAGGGATATTGTCAAACTCCATCAGATCAAATGGCTTAACGAAAAAACCTTTTGCACCCAGATCACTGCATTTCTTTTCATAAATCACGTTACCGGATGAAGAATAAACAAAGAATGGAATTGAACAAAGCTTTGAATCATCAAATACCATTTTCAAAAGTTCAATTCCGGATACCTTCGGCATGTTAATGTCTGATAGAATAACATTCGGTTTTTGTGCATCCCATGA
>DASYGQ010000354.1:0-7812 GCA_035999585.1 Bacteroidia bacterium
ATGACGACAACGAATATGAATATGAAGGTGCCGGCGAACGTGATGGCAGAAGCTATAACAGCGGACGTTCCGGCTCTTCATCCAGAGGCCGCTCCGGTTCAGGACGCTCGGGTTCCGGTTCATCTTCCGGACGCTCACACAGCTCCTCTTCCGGCTCCGGACGCTCACATAGCTCCTCTTCTGGCCGCTCCGGACGTTCACACAGCTCCTCTTCTGGCCGCTCCGGAAGCTCCAGCCGTTCAAACGGTTCTTCCGGACGCAGCGGCTCCAGCCACTCGGGCGGACGCTCGTCCAGTTCATCAGGCCGCAGCGGAAGCCGTTCGTCCAGTTCATCGGGCCGTGGCGGAAATTCATCAGGCCGCCGTTCTGGCAGAAGCAGCTCAAGCCGCTCAACCAGCAGCCGCAAGAGTTCAAGCCACTAATCAGGCTCTCTGAAGCAAATACAAGACAGCAGGTCAGCCGTAACCACAGGCAGGCCTGCTGTTTTTATAAACGTTAATTTCAAAAACCTAATTCCATGGCAAAAAAAACAGTAAAGAAAACCTCAAAACGGAAGATTCCTGCCAAGAAGACTGCGCAGGTTGCAAAAAGAAAGACAGCCACAAAAAAACCTTCTCCGATATCTGTTCCGCATCCTGTAAAACTAAGCGGCCCGACCCAAAACTCATCCCTGTTAGAATTGATGCAGGAAAATCTATCCGATGTCTTTTGTGCCGAAAAACACCTGGAGGCTATCCTTCCAAGCCTTATCCAAATGGCCCTGCATGAGGGGCTCCGGAACATCCTGAAGGATCTGCTCATCCACATGAAAGAGCAAAACAGAATACTTTTCAATCTCATGAAGAGAGCAGACGTCCCACATTCAGAAGACAGCCAATGTCCTCCGGTTGAAATATTAGTCAATACCCTCCGGGAGAAAATGAATCAGATGGACAAAAATCCGATCCGGGATGCGGCAATGATTTGCACGCTCCAGAAATTAGTGCATTACCAAATGGCAGCCTACCTCTCTCTTGCCGAACTGGCAGACGCACTCGGCTATCATCGCATGGCCGACTCTCTCGACAGGATACTCGCAGGCGCAGAAGAGAGCGACATCATTCTGTACCGGATTTCACGTCGTATAAATACAATGGAATAACCCTGGGTTATTTTGCGCTTCCTGATTAAAGAGCCTGCGATGCACATCCCTTTTATTGATGCACATCTGAAAGCTTTCTCTTGTTTTCAATTGTACTGAATTCCGAAACCCGTGCAGCATTCAAACAGGAATTTGAATACTTTAAAAATACCGGCTTAGGAACAGATGTAAAATCTCAATGAAAATCAGAATGATGACAATCCACTCCAAACGTTTGCTTTCCTTGGCATTCGTCAGTTCAACAAATACCGAGAGATTGCTTTCCACGCGTTTAAGCATGTATTCAAGTTCTTTGAACCGAATGGAAATATCAAATGTTTTGGTAAGCCCATCGTTTACTTTACCCAGGTTCTCATTTTCCCAAACCACCGATGGAGTGTCGAAAATGTATAAATTGTCAACAATCCGGTTCTTTGTATTGAGGGTTTTACCAATAAACTTCAATAAATTTTTCTTGGAAATGGCAAGCCGGCCATGTGTTTCCAGCTGATTGGTGAGAATAACGGAATCGTCGAATAATTGCTGCGCCACCTCCTGGTAAAAATCAAGCCCAAGCGATTGAGCAACCTGGAGCAAAGCAATGCGGATCACATCGCTGTTGATTTCAGTAACAAACAAAGAGTTATAGGAAAACTCCGGCTGGCTGATCTCTTTCTTTTCAATCACAAAATCTTCCTGCAAGCGGTTGTCAAGAATATTCGTGCTGTACTTTGCAAGCAAGGCAATAAACGAACTCCTTTCAATGTCATTAACATTGGCAAAAGCCACCACTCCATAATTCAGAACAAAAACATAGCCTTTATCATAACTGTAAAAAAGTTCAAACGAGGTGGAATTGATTAATGAACCGGTGTATTCGTTTTTGAATTTCTTTATGTTAATGTTCTCCGAAATCTGATATGCATGAATCGTAATCATTTGATGGCTTTCCCATAAAGTTACTCGATGGGCGCTCAAAATGCAAGTTTCGGCAAAGACCCATTCAATTCAGGACCACTGGCCGGTTTATTATTATCACAATTAATGAATTATGATGATTTTTAAGAATCTTCGAAAACGTATTTCAATCAATATCCCGGTATTGCATCAATTCCGCCTATTCATTTCAAGAATCCGGCTATGCATAAATGGCGATGAACGAAATATGAATGCAGCGAAATCAATTGCGGGTAATTTTGTCACATAGAAAACAAATTCCTTTTTACAATTTAAAAACAAAAGCTATGAACTACCCCAAAAATGATAATACCGGAAAAGTAATCGGAGCCCTGATCCTGGGTTCGGTTATTGGAGCTGCACTAGGCGTGCTTTTTGCACCTGCCAAAGGAAGTGAAACCCGCGAAAAGCTTGGCGGCAAAGCCGGCGACCTCGCAAGCGGCCTGAAAGACAAAGTAACAAGCCTCTATGGAAGCAAAAAATCGGAATTCGAAGCGGATCAGAAAAAAGGCAACTCGTCTTTCGATGACCGTAAATCCGGAGCCTCCGATGAATTCAAAAAATACGGGCAGACTGCGTCCGCCACATCAAACGGTCACAAAGCCTGATATTCTGTTCGTGGCTGATCAGAAAAATGCAGCAGCCTTTTTTTCTTCGGAAAGCGGAAAGAAAAGCTTCCTGTAAAAACAAGCCTGGTTCGCCAGGCTTGTTTTTTTTATTGCCAGCAGGAGGCCGTTTAAATAAAATCCGGATCTTTGACCTTCAATCCCTGCATCACATGGAAGAAAACAAATGCCCCCTTTGCTCCCGCCCTCTTGCCGACCCTATCAGCCGGCACAACCTCATCCCGCTTTCTCAGGGAGGCTCCGGCGAAGGCTCTCTGGCCATGCACAAGGTCTGCCATAACAAAGTACACTCACTCTTCAATGAAAAAGAGCTGGCACGGACTTACAATACCCTCGAAAAAATACTCGCCCAGGAAGATGTACAAAAATTTGTGGCCTGGGTCAAAAAGAAACCGCTTGACTTTTACGACGGCTCCATGAAGGCCAAACGCTGACAATTTATATTCCCAAGCATAAAAGCCGCCTAATACTTTTTTCGGCGGCTTTTCAATGGATAAAAAAAGCCCCGGAAGAAATTCTTCCGGGGCTTTTCAGAATCGGGTATTTTATTTCTGAATGATAATCCTCTGTACGGAGATGCCTTTGGCATCCACCATACGGATCAGGTAAACACCGTTGGCCTGGGTATTCAGACTGAGTGTCTCAACCATTTGGGTGATCTTCTGGGTATAAAGCACCTCCCCGATGAGGTTCATCACTTCGAGTGTGCCAGTCTGACCCGGTGTTTCCACTGTGATGATACCGTTGCTTGGGTTCGGATATACTTTCAGTGGGTTGAGTGTCTGCTCCTGAATAAACAGGGGACATGGCAGCACATGCAGCACGGCTGACTTCGAAGCCGAGCATCCGTGAGAATCGCTGTACATATAAGTAATGGTGTAATTTCCATTACCCACAGCAGACGGACTGAAAGAGTTGTTGTTTACGCCTGTACCGCTGTAATTTCCGCCTGCAGGAGTACCGCCGGTCAGGTTCACGCTTGACTGGCAGGAGCCGGTTGTATCGTGGCCGGTGAAGTTCAGTGTTACTGTTGGTAAAGCATTCACGGTAACGCCAATGTTCGCAGTGGCTGAACAGTTGTTTGCATCAGTAGCCGTAACAGTATAAGAACCGGGGCCGGCAGGTGTAAAGGCAACACCGTTTGTGATGGAGCCTGTCCAGCTATACGTGCTTGCACCGGTTGCTGTCAGTGTGAGTGAGCTGCCTGCACAAACGCTGCCGTTTGGCGGATTGGAAGCAATGCTCACATGAGGGAGAGCATTTACTGTAATCGTGTTGGTGGCAGATGCGGTACAACCTGTATTGGTATAAGTATAGGAAACCTGGTGCACACCTGCTCCTGCTGCTGCAGGGTTATAGAATGCTCCGCCCGATACGCCCACTCCGGAATAGGTTCCGCCTGCGGGTGAACCGCCTGTCAGCGCAAAGGACCCTGCACTGATACATACCGGTGCAATGGTATTGCTGAATGTAACAGCAGGTCCGCCATTATCGCTTACAGCCACATTCTTGTTGGAGGTACAGCCATTCGCATCGCTTACAGTGATCTGGTAAGAGCCTGCAGCCACATTCGTGATGGATGATGTGCTTGCTCCACCCTGCCAGCTATAAGTATAAGCAGGTGTTCCTCCTGAAACAACAACGGATGCTCCTCCGTTGGAGTTCCCACAGGTAGAATTGGTGGATGAAGTGGACAGAGAAAGAGCTGTTGGCTGCGTCAGCGTGCTTGTTGCGGTCACGAGGCAACCGGCTGAATCTTTCACGGTGATGGTGTATGATCCGGCAGTCAGATTCGCAAATGTACCGGAGCTGAAATACGGACCGTTGTTAAGCGAATACCTATAAGGTGTGAAACCACCGTTGACATTTGTCACAATCTGACCGTTTCCGGCTGAATTGCACAAAAGGTTTGTAGATACGAGGGACGTATTCATTCCGTTGATGATCACATTGGAATAATAAGTGCCTGTATTTCCACAACCGTTTTTGACAACGAGTTTGATGGTGTAAGTACCGGCAGTCAGATATTTGTAGTGCACTTCTGCCTGCGTGGTAATGATGGAGTCACCGTTTCCGAAATACCATTTATAGCTCGATCCGCCGGCTCCGAGGATGTCGACCATTTCACAGGTATTGAAGGTGTACTGGTTATTATTATTGTTATTGTTTTTGTTTCCAATGAAATTGATGGAACCGTTTACAGGGCTGCTACCACCCACAGGATATGAAAGCGAATCGGTAGCGCTGTTGCCGCAGCCATTGGTCACCGTTAATTTCACATTAAAGTTTCCGGTGGTTGAATACACATGCTTCACGATATAGGCCGTTCCGTTTCCTGCATTGATCGGGGTGGAATGAGTCGTGCTGGTGCCGTCACCGAAAGTCCAGAGGAGATTGCCCGGAATCTGAGTAAAGAATATAACGGTATCACCGGGACAGGCTGAACTGGATGGAGAACCCCAGTTATTATTGTTGCCGCTGTGTATAGGAGGAATAGCCGGGGCACTGTTATTGACAATAACCGTTGAAGTGATCAGCGTATCTCTTCCGCAACCATTGTAAAGTTTCAGGGAAACTGTATAAGTACCTACGGAGGAATAAGAGAAACTAGGTTTTTGGGCCGACGATGAATCATGGGCCGCATTACCGGAATACCATTTATAAGCGCTTCCTGAGCTTGAATTGGTGAAAACAGCATCATTCGGACAAACGGGATTCGGGAAAACCTGCATCTGTGCATTTCCGGTGAAAGGCAGATTGGATTTCACCTGGATCACTTTTGAAAGTGTGGTATCGTTGTTACAACCGTTGTGAAGTCTCAATGTCACCGTGTAAGTAGCTGCTGTTGCAAAAGAATAATTCACATTCTGACCGGAAAGCGAATCGCCGGTGCCGAACTTCCAGGTCATGCTCTTGGCAGAACCTCCGTAATAATTGAAATTGAAATTATCTCCGGGGCAACCCTGAAAACCTGAAGAAGAAATGCTGGATCCTGATCCGAAATGAATATTTCCCTGGATTCTTGCCGTGTCTGTATAAGTGGCCGTTGTTCCGCAGGAGCTGGTGATCGTCAGTTTGACAGGGTAATTCCCTGTACTTGCATAGGCATGGGAAGGCATACTTTGTGTAGAGGTACCGCCATCGCCGAAGGTCCAGGAATAGGAGGATGCATTCTGATTGCGTGGATAGAAAGTGATAGGGTCAGTCGGACAGGATGAAAAACTGCTGGATCCGAAATTGGCGCTTGGTTTGGCATTCGCTTTCACAACCACAACGGTTTTGAAATGCTGCATTCCGCACATTCCACCGGTATTCACGGTAACCTTCAGCGTATCAACGCCAAGATTCGTATACGTATGCTGTGGATTTGACTGGGTCGAACTGCCTCCGTCTCCGAAAGTCCAGCTGTAATTGTTTCCGTTCGGATTGATATAGGCTGAAAATATTTCATTCGGACAAACCGTATCAGCCGAAGTATTCAGCGAACTGCCATTCACCTGAATATTCATGGAATACGAACCCTTTGGCATCATGCCATGACCGGTGGTGTCATATACGTTAAGGTTGACATAGTAATTGCCACCGTTAATAAAGGTATGCGTTGTATTGTAAGTATACACCTTCGGTGAATTCCCGTCATGAAAATCCCAGACGTAGTAATTGCCGACGCTGCTGTTGTTTGTAAAAATGACGGAAAGAGGTCCGCAGCCACTGGTGATGTTTGCATTGAAACTGACCTGGGCGGAAACGCCCGACAGCAGCCAAAGACAACTCATACACAATAAGAGTAGGTGTTTTTTCATAAGGAGATTTTTTGGAGATTCATACCAAAAATACAATAAGTTCCGAACGAAGCAAGAAAAAGCATGCAGAATCGAAAAAATAAAACGAAAAAAGCGCAGCATGATGCTGCGCTTTTTTATTTGAAATGTCCTGAAGCAATATAATTTTATTTCAGTTGTTAAGCATAGCGGATCGCTGCACTTGTTTCCTAATTAATGGTAATGGTTGTTGTCACGCCATTGACGGTCACTGTTGCAAGCAAATCACAGCTGCCGTTTCCATAGTCAAGCGTGCGAACGGGATGGCCGCTGGGTGTGAACTGAAGTGTGCCCTGAATAATCGGGTGTTTTCCGTTGATGTTACATCCACCGAAATCCCGGATCAGCAGGTTGGTAATGTTCACTGTAAAAGCAATGCCCGAAGTGGTTGTTCCGGAAGCACTGCCGATATTGCCGACACGTGCCTTATTCCAGGAAATAGGATGGAAAGGTCCATGATAAACAGTTGTATCGCTTGTATTCAGGAGGGTTTTCGTACGCAGGCAGGTCCAGTCGATTGTTCCGCCGCTTGCTTTCACAATGGTCACATGCGCATTCACCGACCAGGTCAGATTGGTGCTCATCGGATTGAAGCCCGGCTGTGTGGTATTGGTCACGGTTTTGTTGATGATATTCACCTGATTTCCATCCACTATGTAGTTATTGCTGGTGATGCTGCAGCTAAAACCGGGATCACGGTAGTGTTTTGCTCCGCCTGTTGAGGCCGAATAGTTCACGGTGATGCTTCCGCTGCGTGTGTGACCATCGAGGCAAGGTGCGCTGCCGTTGAATGTGATAACAACTGTTTTATTTACCGTATCTCGTGTAATGGTGGCACAGCTAAGTCCGCACACCTGATCATTCGCATCCGTGC
This sequence comes from Bacteroidia bacterium, assembly GCA_035999585.1. Taxonomy (GTDB): domain Bacteria; phylum Bacteroidota; class Bacteroidia; order Palsa-965; family Palsa-965; genus Palsa-965. The sequence goes on from DASYGQ010000354.1 coordinate 7,399, forward strand.
GGTAGGCTCCCAGAGACGCAGTTCCATCGGATGCCTGTGATGCCATCTCGGTGATGTCGGAAACAGTATGTTCTGCATTCGAGTTATCCAGGGTTGTCTGAGTCTCTTCTGCCGGGGAAGGCGTTGGAGAAGGGCTGCTGCTCTTTTTGCAGGACGAAACACTAAACCCGATAAACAGGACGGCCGTAAAAGCTGCCAGTAGAAGTTTTGTCTTTTTCATAGTGCTTTATTTTTGAATTTGTGGATTCATTAGGTTGAAATCTATCACTAGGATGATTCCGAAGGCAAATGGTTTAATTGGAAAATGAATTAATAAAAAAAAAGCGCAGCAAAAGGTCAGAGTGAGGGTGAAATACAGTGTGAGTGTGGAGTGTGGGTGTGGGTGTGGGTGTGGGTGTGGGTGTGGGTGTGGGT
>DASYGQ010000400.1:0-5174 GCA_035999585.1 Bacteroidia bacterium
TCATAAACACCGCGTGGACCCACAGGGTTTACATTGCCCCAATACTCTTCGGTTTGGGGGTGCACCAGCGGATCGCCATACACTTCGGAGGTGGAGGCTACCAGAATCCGTGCTTTCTTCACCCGGGCCAACCCAAGAAGGTTATGCGTGCCCAGAGAACTCACCTTGAGTGTCTGGATCGGAATTTTAAGATAATCGATGGGGCTGGCAGGAGAAGCGAAATGCAGAATGTATTTAAGCTCACCCGGTACAAAAACGAATTTGGATACATCGTGGTGATAAAACTCGAAGCTTTTCAGTTTCATCAGATGCTGGATATTGCGGAGATCGCCGGTAATGAGGTTATCCATGCCAATGACATGGTATCCGTCTTTGATAAACCTGTCGCACAAATGGGAACCCAGGAAACCGGCGGCACCGGTAATCAATACTCTTTCTTTTTGCATATGCTTTTGAAAAATGCCCCCGGTTAATTCCGGGGGCATGGGGATTTTTAATTCAATCAGAATGGCAAATCATTTTCGCCTTCAGAGGCTGAAAAAGACGTGACATCGGGTTCGGAGACCGGCGCTGAAGAAGATGAAGGCGCTCCGGCTTTCTCAATTTTCCAGGCTTCCAGGGAGTTGAAATATTTCAGTTCTCCGTCTTTCGGGCTTTTCCACTCACGGCCGCGCAGATTGAAAAACACTTTGATCTCATCGCCTACTTTACAGCTGTCGATCAGGCTGCATTTGTCCTGTGTCAGCTGAAAAGAAATATGCTGGGGATACTGCGAAGAATTATCAGTGATCACGAATTCTCTTTTGCGGAACTTTTCGGATACCTGCTGTTCTGCGCTTTTTACTTTGAGTGTTCCAGTTAAGTTAAACATGTTGATTGGTTTAAGGATTATAAATAAAAAAATGAATGTCTTTATCGTTTCAGTGTTGTGTAATTTCCTCGGCGGAAAGAAGCACTTTCCAGGCCTCTTCAACTTTGCCATCTTCGAGCAGGCATTTGGCAATGTGATGCAAATGATCCTCCAGCTTATTTAAATTCCGGCCATAAAGCTCATAAGCCTCACTGATGGCTCCGCTCTGTTTGTATTGAGTCACTTCTTCCATCCCGGGCAGGTGTTCAACATTGCCCAGCTGACCGAGATTATTCCCAGTGAGGATATGACTTTTGCGGATATGGTCAGGTATGCTGTCCACCCCGATGCCACGTGTCAGAATAGGTTTTGCCACTTTAAACAGCGCTTTGCCGGAAGCACGGCAGTACCAATCGCCTCCCATACGGGCTACGAGGTCAATTTTATCAGGATCAATGGTTCCGTGTTCATCCAGTACGCTTTCGCTGATGTGGATCAACAGTATTTCACAAATGATCAGGTTCCCGGCTCCGCCTTCGTTGCCAAGCTCAATCACTTCACGCACTTTGCATTCCATCTGGACCGGCGATTCCTTCACACGGAAAGGCTTTACCCTTTCGGAAGGGATGGGAGTCAGACCTGCTTTGATGAATTCATCCACCCCTTTCGGGTATTCGGTGCTGGCAAGCGAGGCCTGCTGCACCAGATCGTAGTTTACCACATTGATAACCACCTCTTTCACCTCTTTCACATTGTCGAAGGTGTTTTTGGTGGTATTGGTTCTGCCGCTGCGTGCAGGCGAGAAAATGGCAATGGGCGGGTTGGCGCTGAATACGTTAAAGAAACTGAAAGGGCTCAGATTGGATTGTCCCAGACTGTCGATCGTACTCGCAAAGGCAATGGGACGCGGCGCCACTGCTCCCAAAAGATAGGAGTGCAGTTGTGCTGTTTTCACCTGTAAAGGGTCGATTGTGCGCATTTTGCTCATGGAAGAACAAAAATAAGAATATTCACGAACGAGGGGGGAAGTGTTTATAAAATGTGAATGGGAATTAAGCGAAATGCACCAAAAATGACGGGAAAAGTTCATTTTTTTAAAGAATCACGTGTACATTGAAACGTTTCTTTCAAGTACCCGTTTAAGTACGTATATTTGTACTGATATGATAGCCATCAATTACTCAGAATTAAGGAAATCTTTGAAAAAGAACCTTGATTTGGCGTGTGATTCACACGAAACAATTGTCATACACCGCTCAGAAGAAAAAAGCGTTGTTATGATTTCCCTCGAGGAATATAACAGCATGCTTGAAACTGCCTATTTGCTTAGTACAAAAGCAAATGCAGACCGTCTTGCGGCCTCACTGAAGCAAGCGGAAAAAGGAAAGGGAAAATCTTTTGACCCGACCGCATGAATATTATCTGGACCCCTCTCGCCTGGGAGGATTACGAATACTGGAAGAAAACAGAGCCGGATAAGATTGAAAAAATCCACGACTTAATCAAAGACTGCAAGAGAAACCATTTCACCGGACTTGGTAAACCGGAACCACTGAAAGGGAATTTAAAGGGCTACTGGTCGAGACGCATTACTCAGGAACATCGCTTTGTATACAAAGTTTCGACAGAAGGGCCTACCATTATTCAGTGCAGGTTTCATTACTAACCTTGCACTGAATCTTCAAAGTATTTCACCTCAAAGCGCATCATAAACAACCATCCGGGAAACCTCTTTTCCGTCTTCTTCCTGCTCGGGTGCGTATACCCGGTGCGTAATTTTATCAACGGCAAGGCTATGAACCTTTTTCTGAACAGGAAAATCGGGCAACTTCGTAAAATGTGCAGGATCATCCTCATGAAAAACAGAAATCGCGCCACTGTAACATGCCACGTAAACCCGTTTGAGCCCGGGATCGTATTTCACCACATCTCCGCCTGAAGCAAGTTTTAAGTATGCGACCGGAGCGTGAGAATCCAGGTTAAACACCGTCAGAAGGTCATTGTTTTCACAGTCGAGAAAAGCCAGGTGGTGTTCTTCATCCAGAGCCATTCCATGATTGCCCTTGCATTCTCCAACCGGATACCTGCCAATAATACTGTCCGTCTGGGGATCAATGACTACAAAAAGGTTATCATCCTGCAAATTGAGGTATACCTTTCGGGAAACGGAATCATACTGCGGCATTCCGGTTTCGCTTTTGAACTCAATCCGTTTGATGACTTCATCGCTCCTGGTATCCACCACCAGCAAGGTTTTCCCTCGTTCGTCAGACACATACAGTTTTTTGAAAGGTGCTGCATAGGTATTACCATCAGGCTTGTTGATTGCAGGTATTTTTTTGACGACCTCCATTTTGTTCATGTCAATCACCCCAATGGTATGACCCGTCCAGTTTGAGGTATAAACCTTATTCAGATCCGCGGCATATTCAATGCCTTCCGCTCCGGGAGTATCCCCGATCATCTTCACCAGCTTATCCGTGTTCATATCAATCACATAAGTCACATCGGCCCCAAGATGGGCCGATAACAAATAATGATGCCGGTAATCAATAGTCAGGTAATCGAAGCGCTTTCCCGCTTTTCCCGGCAAATCAATGACAGCTATTTTTTTCAGAACCGGAGACCCTTTATCCGTCTGCTTTCCGTTGATGCAGCGCATGTTCACTCCGGAACAGATAAATATTCCTGAGACGGCTAGAAATATGATGAGCTTAACTTTCATTATCTCTTCTTTGAACTTAAAATTATTCAATTTTTTTCCAATAGTCTCATCTGACCGGATGCCAATTCCCGCAAAAGAAATTAAAATGTATGCATATATGTGATCCGGTTATCAGTTTTATCTGCTAAGTATTGTTTTTATCATCACCCCTGCAAGGGCTGCTGCGAGGATAAGATACGGCTCCTGAATCTTCCTGAACCTTAAAAGAAGAAGCACTGTCACCACAGCGATCGCAACCGTGATCCAATCTGTCAGTTGCCGTTTTGTTAATATACAAACGGCTCCTGCAATGGCACCCACAGCTGCAGCGGTTATTCCGGAAACAAATGCTTTTATTCCCGGATGCTTTCCATATTTCCTGAAATACGGGGCAGGCAGCACCGTAAAAAGATAACAGGGCAGAAAAGTCGCAAGGGCTGCCACACACGCTCCCGGAAACCCGGCCACCAGATAACCGATGAATCCTACCGTAATAACCACCGGCCCCGGAGTGATCATAGCAATGGCCACTGCATCGAGGAACTGATGTTCATTCAGCCAGTGATAATCCTTCACAATTCCGCCATACAGAAAAGGCACGATGGCAAGTCCACTCCCAAAAACAAAGGCTCCTGCCTTGGCAAAGAAAACGGCTATCTGCCAGAGTTTTTCGGAAGGCGTAACGGCAGCCGCCAAGAAGAAGGGACCCAGAAAAGTTTTCGCAGATGGTGTCTGAGACCGTGATTTGATGAACCAGTAAAGTATTCCGGAGCCGAGAATCAGCCATAGGTTCTCCTCTTCCAGAATAAATGTGAACAGCCACAGGGCCAGAAAAATGACCCAAAGCATCCAATCTTTCCCGATGGTCTTTACTGTGAGCTTATAGCTGCTGATCGCAATAATGCCTATCACCGCTGAACCCACTCCGTAAAAAACAGCCTGCACCCAGGGCAAGCCGCCAAAACGGACATACGCGGCTCCCAGCAAAACAACCATGATAAAAGAAGGCAGTACAAAAGCAAGTCCGGCTACCGTGGCCCCGACAATCCGGTAATCGACATAACCCAGATAAATGGCAAGCTGTGCCGCCAATGGCCCTGGAGCGAGTTGTGCCAGTGCAAGACCTTCCTTATAGTCTTCCTCCCGGATCCATTTTTTTTCTTCCACCAGGTCTCTGTTCATATAACTGACAAGAGCCGGCGGGCCGCCGAAGCCGAAGGTTCCGAGTTTCAGAAAATACCTGGCGAGGCCGTAAAGAGAATAGCTTGGTTTTAAATCATTCATACATAGCCAGGAATTTAGAAACAGAGCAGAGAAAAAGGAGGGAAAAAGAGAAGCATTGTCCCGCTCTGGTTCAGACAATGCTGCTCGCTGCTGCAAGAAATGATTGGGAAAGGTAAAAAGAAACAGAATATGGAAAGAGAAAGGGAGGGAAAAAAAGAGAAACAGAATACGGAAAGAGAAACAGAGAAAAAAAGAAACAGAAAGAGAAACAGAGTATTTTTCACTCTTTCTGTTTCTCTGAGACTGTAAAATGAACTGTGCTATTTAAAGATTAAGATGAAAAACTTAACTTTAACCAGCACATATCATGAAAAAGCAAGACGACGAGGACAAGGC
>DASYGQ010000001.1:0-3273 GCA_035999585.1 Bacteroidia bacterium
CAGTCCATCAGTAATTACCAGATCACCGGTCATGTCCGTTTCTATTTCAACAATAAAACGAGTCAGGATTCGCCTTTGATGCCATACGGACAAGATGGGTTTTCAGCAAAAATACCCCAATCCGAATTTTTCAATTGTATAGTGACCATTGACATATTATCAAAACCAATCAGTGCAACATTTGAAAGCGAATGTGCCAAAGTAACAGGGAGCAAATAATAATCTTAAAATACACATTATGAAAAACCTCGGATTTATTATTCTTACCATAGGCATTGTCATGATGCTTATTACAGGGTTTAATTATGTAACGACTAAAAACGTCGCCAACATAGGGCCTGTTCACATAAACAAGGAAGAAAACCATCCTGTTCAATGGTCTCCAATTGTCGGGCTTGTATTATTAGCCACTGGGGCCGTAATCATATTATCGGACCGTCGAAAATCTTAAAGAATGAGCGATTTTAGTTATTTAAGCAAAACTCTTGCTAAAACGATATTAATACTAGACCCTTGTTTTATAGATTCAGGTGGTAAATAAAAACACAAAAAGACAGAACATCTTTCTCGGAAAGCTCTCACATGTCCTCTTCAAGCAATCCGCTTAACATTCTTCCTGGATTGAAGAAATATACGTTGAATAATCAACAACGTAGAAGAAGTGTTTGCTCCTGATTGCAACACGTACATCTTTAATCCCACTTCATGTTACATAAAAACCTCAGTGTTTGCGCGCGTGCATTTTACTCAGATCTGATGTCGGGATTGATCACCCGTGATTTAAAAGAAAAATCGGAACTTCGCTTTCTCAACAGCGATATCCAGAATCTTCATCTTGACTATGACTACAATAATATCAGCCTCAAGACGGAATTCAAAGTGGATGAGTCCCAAAAATGTATTCAGGTAACCACATCCCGAATAGATCTTGATCCTTCTACCAGCAAGATCAGCCTCTGCCCTAGTCCCTCGCTTCACCTGACCTATAAATCCGGACACATGCTGTTTCAAAACCCATTCGGGCGTGTGGAAGCAAAATTTTCTTTGGATTTAACCAAAAATTTTACGGTTACCCTGAATGAGGTCAGTGGTTTTTTCAGTCAAACCTATTTATCCGCCATCACCCTGATCATGTCTGACGTGGAGGTCTGATCATGGGGATGGAAATTTCGTTTCTTCCCATATGCGCCAGCAATTGCTATGGCAGCTTGAACCATGAATAACCGGGTATTACCGAAAATCAGCATTGTTGAAGCTTTTAGGCCTGTACTTTTATTCCAACCTAAAAATCTCCGACATGAATCTCAAACGAATTTTCGGCGCTATTCTAACTATCCTTGGCATTGCCGGCCTTATTTATGGAGCAGTTTTGTTTGTCAATACATCCGGCGCAACACGCGACATCAAAGCACTTATCATTTATGGCATACTTGGACTTGTCTTTTTCATTTCAGGTATAAGTTTGGTACGCACTACAAAAGATGAGGCCTGAATAGATTCAGGATTCCGCTGCCATGCTTTTAAAAAAAACGATATGTGTTCTTTCATGCCTGTCACTTTTGTACGGGCATGTTTCCAACGCTCAAAAAATAAGGCGACTGGATAATAGTACTATATACGCTGAAGTACTCACCCAAAAAATTCAGCATCTGGTTGATACAGCCCGTGTTTCAGGAGTTGAAATAGCTGTTTTCAACCGGCGCAAGCCTGTTTACACCAAAGCATTCGGATACGCCAGTGTACCGGGTCGCATAGCACTGGATACCTCTGCGGTTTTCTACGCTGCGTCATTCAGCAAGGCTGTATTTGCCTATTTGGTCATGCAACTCGTTGAAAAAAAAATACTTTATCTTGATACTCCCCTTGTTCATTACCTGACCCGCCCGCTTTATGAATACAGCCTGAATAATACGGGAAAGTCGTATGCCGATCTGAAAGGCGATGTCCGGGTTAAAAAAATAACCGCCCGAATGTGCCTTAGTCATACCACCGGTCTTCCCAATTACCGGGAATATGAACCGGATCAAAAACTTCGTTTCAGGGCTGAACCGGGAAGCCGTTACATCTATTCAGGAGAAGGTATTTACCTGCTTCAATTTGTGATTGAACAAATAACCGGAACAGACTATGAATCATTGGTTCAGGAAAGGGTATTCCAACCGCTTCATATGACTGAAAGCAGTTATGTCTGGCATAAAGCCTACGAAAAAAAATGTTGTGCCGGTCATGACAGACAAAAACAGGTTTATGATCCCATCCGAAAAACACTACCGCATGCTGATGCATCTCTATACACTACAATAGGTGATTACTCGAAATTTTATGCTGCATTGCTTCAGAGAAAAGGGTTGAAAAAATCAAGCTTTGCTGAAATGTTCAGTCCTCAGATAAAAGTCAGGAGCAAACAGCAATTCGGGCCCAATGCCTGGGTGGATGTCAACCCCGGAGAACAGGACGATCTCAGCTACGGATTGGGTCTTGGTTTACTTAATACGCCCTATGGAACAGCCTTTTTCAAGGAAGGCCATGATGCCGGCTGGCAGCATTACTCTATCGGATTTCCGGAAAAGGGTATTGCGGTGATTATTATGACGAATAGCGATAACGGAGAACGAATTTTTCAGGAAATACTCGAAACTTCAATTGCAGATACTTATACTCCCTGGTATTGGGAAAATTACATTCCATACAACCAGAAGGCACTTTCAAGCTCCAATTAGCGTTTCCAGTATATAAAAGGGAAAGGAGCCGTTACTCTGTTGCTGGGGGCGATAATGATTTTGTGATCAGAAATTTATCGATTGATAATGTCCCCTCTTTGCAACTCCATTTCAACAGTGATTCTTTTCCGCTTACTTCTGCGGTTAATCCGGGCAAACGATACCAAGTCCATTGTTTAGCCGGAGACAAAACCTTTGTCATGTTTTTATCATCCAACGCAACGGACAATTGACCTTCTCCTCTGTATTTCACCCACAAAGTATAAGGTTCTCTGAGCGTATCTCTTAACTGAAAATAAGCACGGCATTCCTGATTGACGGAAGCTTGCACGTAAGACGTAAACTTGGTGTAATCTCCCGCACTACCTGGTGTTTCCGTATGGATTGCAGCAGTAGCAAGTCCTGAATCGGCTAATTCAGCTTCGATACAAATATTAGTTGACCAGTATTCAGGATGTGCATTTTCATGCCAACCATCCAGCTGATAAAAAACAAATGAGCCATCCTTCACTTTTTCGTAGATATAAACACTGCCTTGCCTTCTGACAGTGAA
>DASYGQ010000007.1:0-4177 GCA_035999585.1 Bacteroidia bacterium
TGGCAGCCCTGGCGGACATTGTTCCTTCCATTGAAAAACCAATGCAGTACCACAACTCCAATGTCAATGGAACAATCTGTATACTGGAAGCCTGCCGGGCTAACAATGTCAAACGCGTCATCTATTCGGCTTCATCTTCCTGCTATGGAATACCTGATCATTTCCCCACATCCGAAACAGCCGAGATCCGTTGCCAGTATCCTTACGCCGTAACCAAATATCTGGGTGAAGAATATTGCCTGTATTGGGAGCAGGTTTACAAAATGAACATCACCTGCATGCGCTTTTTCAATGTGTACGGTCCGCGTGCCCGCACTTCCGGCACTTACGGAGCCGTATTTGGTGTGTTTCTTGCTCAGAAGCTGAACAACAAACCGTATACGGTTGTCGGCGATGGATCCCAGACAAGGGATTTTACCTTTGTGACCGACATCGTTGACGCCTGTGTGACAGCTTCAAAAAGGAATGATGTATCCGGAGAAATATTCAATGTCGGAAGCGGGAATACATACAGCATCAATACGCTGGTAAAGCTGCTGGGAGGAGAGATCACATACATTCCCAAACGGCCGGGAGAACCCGACTGCACCTTTGCCGACACCCAAAAAATAAATACCGTTCTTCAATGGAAACCCAAAGTTTCCTTGGAAGATGGAGTCCGCATTATGCTCGACAATATTGATTACTGGAGAGAAGCTCCCTTGTGGAATCCCGAATCCATTGCCGAAGCAACAAAAGACTGGTTTAAATACCTGGGGAAATAAGCGAATTCAACACGGCTGCCAATTGCCGTGTGAGTTCGCGGCGTGAGAATTGCTCTATGTTTTTGGAAACAGAGGAAAGGTTTCCGGCTTTATAAGCGGTATAATAGGCCATCAGGTTTTTTCTCAATTCCGGAGCATCCTCAAACCCCGAAACCTTTCCGCATTGCGTATCCCGGAATACATCGGCCAGCTCCCCTTTCCCGGGGCCTATACAGATAATGGGTCTGCGGGCCGATAGATATTCATAAAATTTTCCCGTTAATATTCCTTCTGCGTTTTTGGTGTTATTTACCAGAAGAAGAAGAACCTGCGATTGCTGTTGCGTGCGTATGACCTCCGAATGTGGCAGGTAACTGATCTTATTCACATACTGATCCAACCCATTTTCCTGAATGCTCTGCACCACATGCACATCTACTTTCCCCACCAGTTTGATTTCGAGATCGCTTGCAAACCCATTCACTTCTTTACACATGATTGAAAGTACACGCCACAGCACTTCCGGATTGCGGCTTCGGACAAGGGTTCCGATATGAGCGAGTGAAAACTTAACATCCTGTTTCACTTCACCAGCGTATAAATCCTCTGCATCATATCCATTGGAGATCACATGAAACTTCTGAGCCTGCTTTCCAAGAATGGCTGTGAATTCCTCGGACATCTGCTTTCCAATACTGACTACTGCATCGGCATGCTCCAGCACTTCTTTTTCCATCCGGTGATGGCTTTGGTCTGAAGCTGCAGTCAGCATCAGATCTTTGTAAAAATCGATGTTTGTCCAGGGATCTCTGAAATCAGCCAGCCAGGGCAGGTTTAATTTCTCGCTCAGTTCTTTTGCGATGAGATGCATGCTATGAGGCGGCCCGGTAGATACAATGGCTTGTACGGGGTTTTCGGCAAGGTATACAGTGAGGAATTTCACGGATGGCTTCACCCAATATTTACGTGCATCGGGTATAAATAAGTTCCCCCTGATCCACACAGCCACTTTTTCAGCCAGGCGGGGCTTCTTATTTTCGGTCAGGAAACCGGTGTTTATTTTCTCGTCCTTTTTCTGGCCGATGAATTTCTTATAGCTGTTGTAAGGTTCCCAGATCGGCTGTCGTATAACGGTAAGCCCGGGAGGAATGTCTTTCTCAAGAGATGGATCGATCACCGGCATTTCGCCGTTTTCAGGAGTATAGATCACCGGCTCCCAGCCGAATTCGCGCAGATATTTTGAAAATTTAAGCCAGCGCTGCACACCGGCTCCTCCGCCGGGAGGCCAATAATAAGTGATGATTAAAACCTTGCGCAAGATAGCTGACAATCAAAAAAGATTAACCGTTTGGTTTCCCTGACATGTTAGGAGGCCTGCCCAGGTTTTTTAAAGGCCATGAAAATACTTCCGGCACAGACCAACAAAAGAAGAACAGAACCGGCATAAGCCACCTTCTCCCCCGTTTTGTAAACAGAAGGCTCAAATTTGAATTCTATTTTATGATCACCTGCCGGGATACGCATGGCACGAAGCACATAATTGGCCCGGAAATGCGGCACCTTCTGTCCATCCAAATAGGCGTTCCATCCGTTTTCATAAAAGATTTCGGAAAAAACAGCAAGACCTTCACCTTTGTTATGTGACTCATACGTCAGGTCATTGGGCTCATAGTGATTCAGCTTTATTGAAGAGGAAGAATCCTTCGCCGGTGTCAAGCCGCTCAGTTCAGATTGGTAGCGACGATCCACAATCGCTGTGCGGGAAGGATCGAAATGACTCAAAGCAAGTATCTCTGAATCGGCATTCGCAACTAATTTGTATTCGTTCACAAACCAGGCATTGCCGAGTGCATTCGGATTGCGTTCGGCAACCGGCTGCTGGTCCTTACCCGGAATGATGAAATAACGGGTATTGAGCATGTTGAATACGCTCTGGTTATTTTTACTGATCTGGAAATCGATCAGCTCCTGATAACGCTTCAGTTTGGCGCCGTGGTAACCACCGATGGATTTGTGAAAATAGGAAGTACTGGCATCATTGAATGTATTTACCGAGGCATTGAACACACGGAAATCAGGATCCTTGTCCTCCAAAATCTGCAGATCGGCCTGGCTTGGGGTGTATGGGGTCTGAACCTGTTGCTTGGGAACAAAGCTTGCATCATTGAGATAGCGTTTATCAACCGAATACATATCAAACAAAATAAAAACACCAATTCCCAATATAACAAGGTTTCTCTGAATGCCATTCCGGAAATAAAAGAACAACAGACCGGCGCCGAGTACGATAAAAATAAGACTCCGCCATACATCAGCCTTGAACACTGCTTTCCGCGCTATTTCAATGCTATCGACCAATTGATTGGCCACCTGATCACCATATTGCTTCACCGCCTGAGAATAAGTCCTTTCACGTTCACCAAGATATTGACCATCCGAATAAGCTGCCGGAGATCTGAAGAAATCGTCAATGCCCGGAGCGAGCAGGAACAAAAGACAAAGTCCTCCGGTCAGAGCAAAGGAAAGATAAAACACTTTTTTGTTTTCGAGGTAGAAATTCACAAAAGGTGCTTTCACTTTATTTTCAAAGAAAGAGGATGTCTTGAGAACCTGATCCAGCGCAAGTATCGCCAGCAGGGGAATGGTGAATTCGGCAATGACAAGTGTCATGGAAACAGCCCTGAACTTATTATAGCCGGGGATGTGGTCGAAAAAGAAATTGGAGAACGACATGTAATTGCTTCCCCAGGAAAGAAGGATGGAAAGTACTGTTGCAATAAGAATAGCCCATTTCAAAGGTCCTTTTACAACAAAAAGGCCAAACACGAAAAGAAAAATGACCAGGGCGCCTGCATATACGGGACCTGAAGTAAAGAGCTGATCACCAAAATACACATCCACCCCTTTGGATACATATTCCTTGAAATCAGTTGCCACATCTTTCACGGCATCCGGATGATGTGTGCCAATCGCTTCGTTGCCTCCGCCTTTAAAATTGGGAATCATGAGACTCATCGTCTCAGCCCTTCCATAGCTCCACTGTGTTGCATAGCTTCGGTCAAGCCCATCGGTCTTATCGTTTTTGTTTGATTTACCACTTTCATTCAATGTAAGTTCTGACTTCCCGCGTGTGGTGAATTTCCCATATTCATAGGTGGCCCAGATATTTGTGATGTTGGGAAGCACGGCCAGTATGGCAGCCACCACAATCACAGCTCCTGACCTGAAAAACGAAACAAGGGTTTTGTTCATCAGGGCCTGAACACCGATGGAAAGGCAGTATATGACGAGGAAAATACTCAGGTAATATGTGATCTGAAGGTGGTTGGCATACAGTTCCAACGCAAGGAACAAAGCTGTCAGAGCGCCACCCAGAAGATATTTTCCACGGAATGTAAGTATAAAACCAGCCACAACAGGGGCCATAAAACTGA
>DASYGQ010000088.1:0-2649 GCA_035999585.1 Bacteroidia bacterium
CTTTTTTATCAATCCGAACCATTTTGGGGCTTACGCGAAAAAGAAAATTCGCCGGCCTCAAAATAACTGTTCATAACATACCCGTTTAATTGTATCCCTTGTCCGCAGCCCTGCGTAGAAGAAGAAAGAACATTTATAAAAGGCCATTCCCGAAAGGAGCATGATAATTATGTATCTTACAGGAGCGCGATTCACAAATTTCTAATTATCAGCCAGATGCCTTTTTTCAACCCGGAAGCCGTGTTGAAAACCTGTTTAATGAATGTTTAAAAGTTCAAAAACCAGGGGCTGTGAATTATTTACTTTTGATTCCCTTTAAAAAAACACGGTTCTCCCCGCACAGGAGATCAAACTCATTAATACAGCCCCGGATGAAAGAAATCGATGACAAGAGAAAAGATACGCGCACCGGACTAAAGAAATTCGGCAGCATGAATCAGCAGATTTTCGAAGTCGGTAAATTGCCCCCGCAGGCAGTTGATCTGGAAGAGGCTGTGCTGGGTGCAATGATGCTGGAAAAAGACGCGTTGACCAATGTCATCGATATTTTGCAGCCTAAGAGTTTTTACAAAGAATCCAATGGCAAGATATTCAGCGCTATCCAGCGCCTGTTCAACAACAGCGAACCTGTGGATATCCTCACCGTTACCAACGACCTGAAAAAAAGCGGAGATCTTGACATCGTTGGCGGAGCCTATTACGTGACGTCCCTAACCAACCGCGTAGCTTCTGCAGCAAATGCTGAGTTTCATGCCCGTATCATTTCCCAGAAATACATCCAGCGTGAGCTGATCCGCATTTCCACAGAAACAATTAAAAACGCTTACGAAGACACCACCGACGTGTTCGACCTTCTGGATGCAGCGGAAAGTTCTTTGTATGCAGTCGTTGAAACCAATATCCGCAAGAATTACGACAAGATGAGCTCCCTCATCGGGCAAGCCATCAAACAGATTGAAATCGCCAGGAACCAGAAAACAGGTGTGACCGGTGTGGAAAGCGGCTTTACTGAGCTCGACCGCATCACATCCGGCTGGCAGAAATCCGACCTTATCATCATAGCAGCCCGCCCTGCGATGGGTAAAACAGCTTTCGTACTTTCCCTCGGCCGCAACGCCGCTGTGGATTTCGGCAAGCCCATTGCAGTGTTCTCTCTTGAGATGTCGTCCATACAGCTCGTCAGCAGGCTTATCGCCAGCGAGTCGGAACTCAGCGCTGAAAAACTGCGTAAAGGACAACTTGAAGATCACGAGTTTGAACAGCTCAATGCCAAAATTGGCAAGCTAGCTGAAGCACCTATCTTCATTGACGATACCCCTGCCCTCTCCATCTTCGAGCTGCGTGCCAAAGCTCGCCGCCTTCATCAGCAGCATGGTATTCAAATGCTTGTTGTCGATTATCTCCAGCTCATGACAGCCGGTGGCGACAACCGCGGAAACCGTGAACAGGAGATCAGCAGCATCTCGCGTTCTCTGAAAAGTATTGCCAAAGAACTCAATATCCCCGTGATTGCTCTTTCTCAGCTGAGTCGTGCTGTGGAAACACGCGGGGGCGACAAAAAACCTCAGCTGAGTGACCTGCGTGAATCGGGTGCGATTGAGCAGGATGCCGATATGGTACTGTTTATCCACCGTCCTGAATATTACGGACTCGAAGCCGACGAAGCCGGAAACTCCACACAGGGAAAAGCAGAAATCATTATTGCCAAACACCGGAATGGTAAGGTTGGAAGTGTGGGCCTCAAGTTCATCGACAGGCTTGCGAAATTCACCGACCTGGACAACTATGAATCAGGTGGAGGGAACAATAAAGGCTACGATGCCTCCGGCGGACTGGAACCAAACAACGAATTTGGCGCCGGAGCCGGCAAAGGCACCGTCATACGCGGATCCCGCATGAATGATATCGAGGAAGAACCATTCTGATATTTAACTTATCCTTGCAAAACCCCGGAAACGCTTTCCCGGGGTTTTGTTTTTTTAACAGAGTCCTCCTTCAAATTTTCGTAACTTTATACATCGTATCCGAACACCGTATGAAACGATTTCTTTTCTTCCTCTGTCTTGTATGCACCAGCCTCGCCCTCAGGGCAAGTTCCATCCTTATTCCCATGGATGAAACCCAAAAGAACCATCTGAAAGCTTATGGCATTGCCTACCTGGCCATCTCAAAGCAAGCCGATGTGCAATGGCTCCTTTATTACCGCGGTGGTTCTTTTTTATTCCGGAACGACAAATCACTCGAAAAAGAATGCCTCATCAGGGGCGTATCGTATGAAATCATTGCCGATGCCCGGGCCAATTCGATATTGGCTGAGATCGCCAGTCCGGAAGTAAACATGGATGTGATCAAACTGGAGAAGGCTCCTAAGATTGCCGTGTACACACCCAAAACAAAACAACCCTGGGACGACGCTGTAACACTTGTACTTACATACGCCGAGATTCCCTACGAAACTATTTACGACGACGACATCATACAAGGAAAACTTCCTTTGTATGACTGGCTTCACCTCCACCACGAAGACTTTACCGGTCAGTACGGCCGCTTCTGGGCGGGGTTTAATCAGGCGCAATGGTATAAAGACCAGGTGCGTGAAGCCGAAGCAACTGCCAGCCGGCTGGGCTTTGCAAAAGTATCACAGCTCAA
>DASYGQ010000055.1:0-2846 GCA_035999585.1 Bacteroidia bacterium
AAAAGAAACAGTCCGACCACTGCTGCAACAAGCAACAAAATAACGGGTATCGGATGGGAGCTGATAAAGCTGAAGCGAAGGGCAAGCGGATCGATGACATAGATATGCGCCATGCCATTGATCCGGTCGAACTGCACAAAAAAGGTGATGACGAAAACAAGGAACAGGCAGAGCACATCAATGAGACGCTCTGCAATCACCGTTCCGAATGATTCGGTAAATGGAATTTTTTCATAACGGGTGAGTATCCCGCATCGGGATGCTTCACCAAGCCGGGGTATGGGAGCGTAATTGGCCATGTATCCGATCATCACCGCAAAAAAAGTATTACTCAGCCGTGGCTTGTGGCCGAGGGTCTGGAGCATGAGTCTCCATCGCATGGAACGGCTGATATGACTCAATACCCCTAGTGCAAGAGAAAGAAAAACCCAGGAATAACGTGCGCTGCTGAAGGCGGCTTTGATCTGTGCCCTTTTTGTGGCATCTACGTCTTTCAAAGCAAACCAAACCAGGAATAAACCAAGGGAAAGAAATATCAGAACTTTCAGGAAGGTGATCAGTTTTTTCTTCAAAAGATCAGGATTTTAACCGGTTGGTTCCCTTTTCGGGAAAGATGACATGCGGATTGAATTTTTTTGCTGCTTCGAAATCCATCTGTGCGTAGGATACAATAATGACCTCATCATGGAGGCTGACCTTCAGTGCAGCGGGACCATTCAGGCAAATGACCCCGGATCCCCGCGCTCCTTTGATCACATAGGTGATGAAGCGCTCTCCGTTGCGGTAATTGAATACATGCACCTGTTCATTTTCAATCAGGTTGGCGGCATCCATCAGGTTCTCGTCAATCGTTACGCTGCCGATATAGTCGAGATTCGCTTCGGTCACACGCACGCGATGTATTTTTGATTTCAGAACGGTAATTTCCATAGCCGTCAAAGGTAGAAATTATACCCGATTCCATGTTTTGGGAAAGGACCCGAAAAATGCCGGGCGCAAAGATTCAAAGGAATTTTACTTAAGGATAATATTATCGATCAGCCTCACCTTCCCAAGCTTCACGGCAATGCAGGCGACAACACCAGGAGCATCCGATATGGCTTTGACAGGAAGCAGGGTTTGTGAATCTGCAACTTCCAGGTATTCAAGAGTCATACCCGGAACAGAGGATATGAACAGAGCGGCATATTCCTGAAGTGCTGAAGAAGGACTGGAGGGTGCCATTTCTTTCAGGCGCTTCAGAAGGACATAAATTCCTGCGGCCCTTTCCCGTTCTTCTGCGCTCAGCAACATATTGCGGGAGCTCATCGCCAGTCCGTTAGGCTCACGCAGAATGGGGCAGGCGATGATCTCTACAGGCGATCCGGTTTGCCTCACCATTTCCCGGATAACAGCCACCTGTTGGAAGTCTTTTTGCCCGAAATAAGCACGATCAGGCCCTACAATCTCGAAGAGCCGGCCTACAATTTGGATAACACCCTCAAAATGACCGGGCCTGTGCCTTCCTTCCATCACTTTATCAAGCATGCCCAGGTTCAGCGGATTCTTTTGAACCATTCCTGAGGGGTACATTTCCTTGATTTCGGGTGTAAAGAGCAGATCGCAGCCGGCCTCCTGAAGCATTCCGGCATCCTTTTCCGGGGTGCGCGGGTATCTCTCAAGATCCTTAGGATCATTGAATTGTGTTGGATTTACAAAAATACTGCAGACCACAATACCATTTTCAGCTTTTGCACGTTCAATAAGCGAAATATGACCCGGATGAAGGGCTCCCATCGTGGGAACAAAGCCGATTTGCCGGCCTTTTTTGCGAAGGTCAGCCAGCTGATTCTGGAGTTCTGGGATGGTTTGGAGGGTTCTCATTCCGTGCCGGCCTGTCTGTGTTTTAAATTCGTCCTAATGTTCGCTCAAATTACCTATTCGACAGATAAACTGGCAATAAAAAAAGGCTAATCGGAACAAAGCTATTGTTAAAAACTTGATTTTAAGGGAAAATTTGCTTAATTTTGTATGCGATTTTGAAAATTATATCCCTCGTCCATGAAATACGCCGGCACATTCATACTTCCGAAAAAGCTGCCGGTTACGCTTATGGAAATTTAAACCTAATCCAACTCTTATGAAAAAAGCAAGAATTTTATTTGTTTCGCAGGAGATTACCCCTTACCTCGAAGAAACACCGATGGGTCACATTGGGCGTTTTCTTCCTCAGGGAATCCAGGAGAGAGGAAAAGAAATCAGGACTTTTATGCCCCGTTACGGTTGCATCAACGAAAGAAGAAATCAGCTTCATGAAGTGATCCGCCTGTCGGGAATGAATTTGATCATCAGTGATTCCGATCACCCGCTCATCATCAAGGTGGCATCCATTCAAAGTGCCCGCATGCAGGTTTACTTCATTGACAATGAAGAATATTTCCAGAGAAAATTTATTTTGGCCGACAAGAACGGCAAACAATTCGATGACAATGACGAGCGGGCCATCTTTTTCTGCCGCGGGGTGATCGAAACTGTCAAGAAACTGGGCTGGGCACCTGATATCGTCCATTGCCACGGCTGGATGTCATCTCTCATGCCGATTTACCTGAAACGCTGCTTCCGCGACAACCCATTGTTTGCCGATACCAAAGTGGTTTACTCGGTATATGAAGATGATTTCGCAACGCCGTTTGACAATGACTTTTCTATAAAAATGATGTTCGATGGCATTGAAAAAGGTGATCTCGATCACCTCAAAGTTCCTTCTTTTGTAAACCTGACCAAACATGCCATTCAGTTCTCGGATGCAGTGATCATCGGAAGCCCCAAAGTGAATCCCGAAATCACCAAACACCTGAAACAACTGG